>JASHSL010000225.1 GCA_030040855.1 Terriglobales bacterium | reverse complement strand
GACATCAAGGTCGAAGTTGAGAACAACCTGTTGACCGTGCATGGAGAACGCAAGCTTGAGAAGGACATCAAGGAGGAGAACTTCCGCCGCATGGAACGTCATTATGGCGCCTTCTCGCGCTCGTTCACGCTGCCAAACTCGGTGGACCCGGAAAAGATCGAGGCAAATTACACGCATGGCGTACTGGCGATTGAGATACCCAAACGCGCCGGAGCCAAGCCAAAACAAATCAAGGTGAACGTCCCTAAGGCGCTGAAAGCCGCGTAAATCAGGGAAGGTGCGCCATGTTTCAAACCTTGGATGAACAAATCGAGAGGACAGAAGGCGGACGCCCTACCGCCAGGGCCCGTTTGGCCCGTTTCGCAAGCGTCGCTGTCATCTTAGTCGTCCTGTTTGCAGGACTGTACTTCGCAATCGTGTCCTTCGAATGACTACGTTGGAGGAGTCGCGAAGGGAAGGAGGCGCAAGAGATTGGTGTGGGGGGTATCTATGGCAACCACTCAGGATAGACTCCGGGTTTTGAGGAACGAACTGCAGTTTTTAGACAGAGGTGGTTACCGCTCTCCAATCGTCTGGAGGTCCCCTCGAATCTTCGAAGACTCCCCGACCTGTCCCAAGGATCGGTGGTCTGCTTGCCCGCATGGCGACTGCGTGTTGTTGGATTTTGTTCCGCAGGAGAGACGCGAGGAGGTTATTCCATGTCGCCACATCCCGTTAAATGAAGGCGGCGAGTCCTTGTTCACTTTGTACAGCACGGGTACAAACGAGGAAATTCAAGAGACACTCCGAGAATGGTTGCTGAAGACCATTGCGGGACTGGAACAAGCAACTCAAGCTGAAATGCCATGGTCGAGCGAGAAAGCTAGTTAGTGGATTCCTAGGGCGGAAGCACAAGTGTCGCAAATGCGGAGGGACGTGCTTACCGAACAATCAGTTCGTGATTCGTGGAAACGACGCGACACGCGGCGGCGCCTAGGGTCGCGCTTAGAATCTTTGAGTGCAGCAATCAAGTCGTCAGCTGGGGGGATGGGCTCGAACCCCTGTTGAGATCGATCGGCACGTGGTTGCACAAGCTGGGAGTAGTCTCCAAACGAAAAGATCGAGCAGGGAGGTTCTGCCTGCTCTTGTAAGGATAAAAGGTGATAGCGTTTTTGGGGTCGTACCGATCTTGGAATTTGACGTTGCGGCTGACGCGTCCCCACGCATTCGGTTCGTAGTTCCTTGTAAGCGGCGGGAGTGGTCACCACTGCTTTCCGCGCGCAGGGCAGTCGCGGCGCGAGCCTTGTGTCGAAACGGTTTGACGATAAGCGGAACCCCAGTGGTGAACGTTTGCCACTGGGGCCCGCGTCCGTAGCAGACAAACCGACCGTGGTGGACAAGCAGGCTAACAGAGAAGCTGCCCGTTGAAAAAGTCAGTTGACGGCAGCCGCCTCAGAAACGAATCATCATTGGGGTGGCTGCCCGTTTGTGGTGCTTGTCTTAAGTTGCTCCAGCAGTCCGTGAACATCCGGCATGCCCCACTGCTCGATGATTTTGTCGTCCACCAAGCGAAAAATGGCAACCTCGCGGATGGTCACCTTCTTCCTTGTGGGTGCGATTCCCGCAAACTCCCCCTCCTGTGTGCCGGTCGAGGTAAAACGAATCACAACCCTATCGCCTTCCGCGATGATGTCATCCACTTTCTCATTCCAATCAGGGAATGAACGCCGATGCTGGGCGACCACGTCCTTGATACCTTGCACACCCCGCCATTCCGGCCCAACGACAAAATGGCAGACAAAATTCGGAGAAAACAGTTCATCGGCGACCGCCAGATTGCCCTTACTCCACAGTTCCGCTTCCGAGCGAAGAACCACCGATTTGTTGTCGGACAGAATTCTGGCCTGCCGTGTCGAACAACCCCCCACGGTGGTGGCGCAAAGCGCAAGGAGCAGGAGGAATCGAATCTTCATATGAAAACGGTCTCCCGGCGGTTTGTCGTTTGATTTAAGTTGTTAGAGAAGGTTAATCGATCGCTGGGCGCTCCAATCATTGGACTCTCATCGAAGTGACGTGTCAAGGCAGCAGATAACAGGCAACTCGGAACTATCGGTCGAAAGATAAAACCGGGAGATCCAGGCTTGCTGGCCACAGATCTCCCGCTCTGCCACTTCTGATTTGAGGAACTTCTTATGCGTACAGTGCCAGGCTGCTGTTGTTCGCATGTTCCTGCGCTCTTCGCAAACGGCATCCTTTGCCCTTGAGCTAGGCTAGCGTAACCTGAATTCGTGGCGGAGCCGAATGGCGCGAAGCCGCTCGGCGGGGCATAAGCGCGATTTCTCAGGCCGCGGACGTAGTGGTCACTTCAGCAACGCCGTGCGACTCGGCCACGGACGAGAACAGCGGTATAAGCCCCTCGGTCAATGTCGGGTGGGTCAGGACGGCATCGCGCAAGGCGGTGTACGCTACTCCAGCGCTCATTGCCACCTGGACCGCAGCCATAATCTCTCCCGCACCGACGCCGAAAGCCGTGAAACCGAGAATCCGATTGCTGTCAGCCTCTACTAGAGCCTTCACGAACCCGCGCGTTTCCGAAAGCGCGCGCACGCAGATTGCTTTCCATCGGCCGCACCGCCGGCGCGGTCTTCTGGGTGTTGATGGAGGAGTAAGCGAGCCGCAATGGTCATTGGGAGTACTCCGGGAAGGCGGATGACAGAAAAAAGGTGAGGAGGTTGATGGGCCGAGTGGGAGAGTTGGCGCTGCAATTCCGGCCTGGCGGACGGTAGCCCGCACCTGATGCTGCGATACGCCGGGCGCAGTCGGCGCGCGCTAAAATGCTTCCGCCGCCTGCAACACCGCCTGTTCAAAGTCGGGGTGTTGAAACAACTTCATGGCTGGCGGTGATCCCGTGCTTGCCAATCTTTGGCATGGCGCAATCCGTGCCGGGCTCCAAAATCGAAGCGCGAGAAGGGATTCAGCGACTCCTCCGTTCGTGCCATCATGGGTGCGATCAGGCGAACACAAGGCGAAGTGCGCCTTCGTTGCGGAAGCGTGGGCAGACAGCGGGCCGAGGTACGCGCAAAGATTTCCCAGCACCCCACCCGGCACGGGTTTGCCCGCGTCGCGATTCCGCCTAGAATAGCTTTTGGTGCTCAGTGAGCTGCTAGAGTTCCGCCCGGAACGCGACCGTGAAGTATTGGCCGCGGTCCCCAGTGCTCCGGCTGTGTTTGTTCTCGAGAGCCGCGATCCCGGCGCCGAGCCCTACGTGAGCAAGACTCGAAACCTCCGCCGGCGCCTGGAGCGACTTTTGGGTTCCTCCTCGGAGCCCGGCAAGCGACTCAATCTGCGGGACCGCGTCGGTCGAATCGAATATCGCGCGACCGGTTCGGAGTTCGAATCCGCCTTCTTCCTTTATAAGCTGCTCCGTTCCACCTATCCCAAGACCTACCTCGAGCGTCTGCGCCTGCGCTTTCC
>JASHSL010000224.1 GCA_030040855.1 Terriglobales bacterium | reverse complement strand
GCCGATTGGCCTCGGCGATGATGAAACCAACAATCCCAGAGGAAGTCCCACCTAGAACCCCTGGAGCAGTCGATTGCGGTTGCCCTTCTCGAGAAGCGGGCTGGGCCACCAAGGTGAAGGAGCCTCCCCGCCGAATATACGCGGCCAATTCCCGGCGGGAATAAGCGATCTCGGGCGCAAAGCACTGCTGGTCGATCCTCCACAGAGCTTCAAAATCTTCCTCCCGAAAGTCCCGCAGTGCGAACCCCACTCCCTCATTGTATCCGGCGCACAGCGTCGTTTCCCTTGGCGGAGCAGACACTTGGGGAAGCGAAAAAAAACCTTGCGAAACTGTTGCCTTGCTTGCACCCCAAGACGTAACATTCGCATCTGAGGGTTCTAGTGGGCAAGCTAATCCTGCTTGACGTGTCGGTCGCCGTCGTCCTGGCGGGGCTGTGGTACTTCCTGTTCGCGCGCTACAACCGTCACAAAGGCACGAGAGCCTTGCGCTGGGTAGAGGCGGCGTGTTCGAACCGCGCCCGCATCGTGGAGGCTCACTGGCTTGGCGCCTCCCGCCTACAAGCCCATCTCCGCTTTGCCGCCCACTGGTTCGAAAATGCCAGAGTCACGATCCACCTGATTCCCCGGCCGCTTCCCATCCAATGGTTGCTCAGCCACTGGCACAAGCAAAGGGAAACCCTAACCTTTGAAGCCGATCTCGATTATGTCCCCGGTATCCGCCTCGAAATCCGCCGTCATCGCTGGTTGACCCATAGCAACCGCCGGCTGACACAAGGTTCGCGCAACTGGATGATCTCCCGTCCCGGTCCGGTTATCCTCACCACGTCGACCCAATGGCAACGGGAGCTGCCCCCGATTGTCAATACCCTCATGACCACGCGCGGGCACAACCTGCTGAGCGTGCGTCTGGATCCCGACTCGCCGAACTTGGCCGCTACCATCGACCTGAACGCGCTTTCGGGCGAAGAAGCGGCAGCTGGATTTCTCGGGGTGGTGCGGGATTTAGCGGCTGGAGCATCCGCATCCCGGCAGTAGTTCGCGTGCCACCCTTTTCCTCCCACCGAATAGCGTTCGTGATTCCTCAGCTGGCTTCAGGCTTCCGCGGCTCCGGAGTGAAGCGATAACCGACCCCCCGTACCGTCAGCAGGTGTTCTGGTTTGGCGGGATTGTCTTCGATGTAGCGCCGCAATCGGACGATGAAGTTATCGATGGCGCGCGTGTCGGTGTGCTCGTCGAGTCCCCAGACGTCTTCGAGGATCGACTTGCGCGAGACCACGCGCCCGCTGTTGCGCACCAGGTAGCGCAGCAGTTGAGCTTCCATGACGGTAAGCCGGATGGTGTTAGCCTTCGCGCGCAGCTCCAGCTTGCCGAAGTCGATCACGCGGCCGTCGAAAGGAAACTCGTCGTAGTCGGGACTTGCTCCCGCGGCGGAATCGGCGCTCATGGCGCTCATGCGCGACCAATCCCTGCGCCGCAGCAATCCCTGCAACCGTGCCAGCAGAATGGGCAGTTCGAATGGCTTTGCCAGATAGTCATCGGCACCCGCGGCGAACCCTTTCAACACGTCTTCCGGCCGGCCGCGGGCCGTCAGCATGAGAATAGGCACGAAGTTCTTGGCCGCGCGTAATTCCGCGGCGACGGCAAATCCGTCCTTGCCGGGCAGCATGACGTCGAGCACGACGGCGTCGAAATCCTCCCCCTCCCCACCCCCCCGATCGCCCCGCTTTTCATCGCTTCTTGAACCTAAGAGTCGTTGCAACGCGGATTCGCCATCGCCGGCGACTTCGACACAGTGTCCTTCGGCCTCCAGATTGAAGCGCAGGCCTTTGACCAAATGAGTCTCGTCTTCAACGATCAGCACACGGCTCATCGGGAACTCCGTGGCAACTCCAAGACCACCGTGGTGCCGGTGCCGTCCCCCTGGCTCTGGGCAAAAACGCGCCCACCATGCTTTTTGGCGATGGCCCGCACGATGAACAAGCCTAGCCCGGTTCCCTTCACGTGGGCGAGCGAACGGTGGGGCACGCGATAGAATCGCCGGAAAACACGCTTCAATTCCGAGGGAGGAATTCCGACGCCGCGATCGCGCACCTTGAGAGCGACATGCTTCTCATCGGGAGATTCAATGCGAACGGAAATGTCGACCCGCTCTCCGGAGTACTTGATCGCGTTATCCAACACGTTTGCAACCGCGGTGCGGAGCTCCTCGGGATCGCCGTTTACCACGGCGCGAGAGCGGTCGACCGGGGCGTCGAATTTTACCGCTTCGGGCGGAAGATCGCGGCCGTTGCACGCGAGTTCCATGCAGTCTCGCACCAGGCCCTCCAAGTCCACCTCCACCGGCTCGACCGTGCGGCGTCGATGCCCGGCGACCCCGGCCTTAAGAACTTGCTCCACGGTTCCTAACAAACGATCGGTGTCCTCGAGCATCAGGCGGTAAAACTCTCCTCTTTCGTCCTCGGCAACCTCGCGCCGCTGCAGGGTCTGCAAGTACAGGCGGATGGACGCGATGGGAGTCTTCAGCTCGTGGGTCACGGCGTTGATGAAGCTGTCGTGCTGCTCGTTGCGGCGGATCTCGCGTAAGAGGAAAATGGTGTTGAGCACCAGTCCGGCAGTAATTGCGCTAAAGAAGACGACTCCTAGAAAAACCTTGATGCCCTCGCGCCAGTTGAGGATAATCCAGCCCATCCCCACGGCTACCGCAACCCCGGCCAAACCGACACCGAGGATCAGAAAAGAAATCGTCGCCTTTCGCCGGCTGGTGATGCGCATCCGTAGCAGACGGCTCCAGTTTAACCTGGCGCCATCGAACCCCCTTTCAACCCGTGCATGCGGTTTTCGTGGCCACGGCTGAACCCCGGACTTCGGGCGACGCTGGGCTGCGCCGTCTTCCTGGCAAGTCCCTGCGACCGTCCATTCCGCACCGCCAGAATTGCCCAGCGCAATCGAACCCGGTCAGGCTGCTGCAATCATCCCATTAATTGCTCCAAACTCCAAACCTGATCCATGCGTTCTTGCGAGCCCAGCCTGTCCTCGAAGCTCGCTGGCTTCGCCGCACCACCGTGTGTTGATGGCCCCGTATGGCTTCGAGATTCGGAGGCGCTTCCTTCCTCCGCCTCAATGCGCTAAATCTGATTTTCCTTGCGGTTGAAAACGGCAGGCTTTCCCCGATCGCAAGAGCGGACGAGTTTCCTCGCGCTCGCTCCACCCCGATCCTCACAATCCCGGATTTTGGTTAGAGCTTACCATATTGATACTAAAAGGCTTACCTGTGACCGGTGAACAGGTGTGGAGTGCCGGGATTGAAGCGAAGATGAAATAGAAAATAATCAGCCCTTGCCGCCGGGACATTGCCGCTTCGGTCGGTCGCTTGGCGCCTGCCACTGGCCTCGGCCCCTCTAAAAAACCACAAGTGGGTTTTGCAAGGATGGAAGACACGCAACGTTCTTAGCTTGAGGCGTGTGGCCATCAAGCCCGGAAAAGGGGTGCTGGTATGGAAGCGAATCTCGCAAGAAAACTTGTGGCGCTCGAGTCAGAAGTTCGTCGCTCGAAAGTCGTAACCGTCGTCGTGCTCATCGCCATGACGCTGCTCGTGGTCGGCGCAGTCGCTCCTTTCCAACAAGCCCGGGCTTTCCCCGAAGATCGATTTGTGCAACAGGTGCCGGCCAGTAGACTTGTCGCGCGCGATTTCACGCTCGTGGGCGACGACGGCAAGCCCTATGCTCGCCTCTTCACCAAAGACAACCAGCCGCTTCTGGAGTTCTACGACAGCAAGGGGGAAGTCGTCTGGTCAGCTCATCCGGTCCGTGGCGGGTTCAGGCCTGTCGACGGTCGATAGCAAGGTTTGCTGCAAGCAGTTGGGGCGTGCAACGGGGGGAACAGGGGACTCCTCGTCGCCACCCGCAATGCCCGGCGCGGCTGC
>JASHSL010000223.1 GCA_030040855.1 Terriglobales bacterium | reverse complement strand
TTTTTACCAATCACCCCAAGTTCGGCGATCTGGTTGCGTTCAATCAGTCGCTGTGCGGCCTGTATGCAGCCGGATTGGGTAACTTGGGTAACAACGTGATGGCCGCCGCCTAGCGATTCATCGCTAGGCACACCGAACCCGAGCAGCGGCTTGACTGAAATCTTCACGTGGTTTCTTTTTCCGCCTCTGCGCATGTGGCTGACGTGCCTTCTTTTCCAATCGGTCGGCTTGGCGCTGTGCTTTATCGGCTTTGGTACGCTTCTCTGCCATGCCACAGTTTCCCACAGACCGCTTTCTAACGCTAGGTCTGTAGAAATTCAAACTGCACCGCTGCCCAAAATTGGAAATGGTGGGACGTCATGCTAGCATCATTGTAGTCTTGGGTTTTGGTTTCGAAGTTGCCGCACCAGATCAACAAAGCTCCGTTCTTCATGCGGGCTGGGTACCCGAAAAGGAGTTCCGCATGGCTATGACCGACGTTAGGAAACTATCGGTTCCGGAAAGGAAGGAGCTGCCCTACGGACAACGAGGTGGATTGACCTGATTCCGGACGACGTGCATTCGGCGCAGGACGTAGACGATCTGCTTGCCACCATTCGCAGACGGGGCCTTGGGGTGCTTGAAGGGGAGTCTCCTGTACCTGACTCGGCCGTAGAAAACGAACTGGCGATGGAAGCAGAGGTCATCGATCTCAACCCGGCTCCGGGCGTTCCCGAGGCGGCCCACGATCCGCTGTGCGTTTACTTGCGCGAGATGGGCGTAGTTCCTCTGCTCACCCGCGAAGGGGAAGTGGACATTGCCAAACGCATCGAGCGCGGACAGCTATCCGCGCTGAAAGCGCTTTCACGCTCGCCCCTTGTGATCCACCAGGTTCTGGCCATTGGCGACGATTTGAAACGTGGCCTACGCTCGATCAAGGAAACTGTCATCTTTGATGAGGAAGAGATCACCGACGGGATTCTCCAGAACCGTGTCAAGGACATCACGCGCCGCATCGATGAGCTGCACAAGCATTACGAAAGAGCCCGCCGGCTGTCCGGACGGCTGGCGACCGTCTCGGCGAAACAGAAAGCATGCGAACACCGCCGCTGCCGGTGCCGGCTGGGCCGCGAGATGGTTCGGATTTCGCTCATCATCCGCAATCTCGGTTTTACCAACTCGGAGCGCAAGCGCCTGCGGGACCAGGTGAATAAGACCGTGGACACCATGCGCTCGCTTAGCCGCCAGCTCAGCAACTTGGAAAAGAAGATTGCGAGCACGCACAGCGAGGAACTCAAGAAAAATTACCGCACGACACAGCGGCAGCATCGCGCCGACATGAAAATGTTGGAAAGCGATGCCGGCGTGACGTTCCCGGAACTGCACCGCACGCAGCGCGAAATCATCCAGGGCGAGATGGATGCGGAGCAGGCGAAGCACGAGCTCATCGAAGCCAACCTGCGCCTGGTGGTTTCCATTGCTAAAAAGTATGGCAACCGCGGGCTTCAGTTGCTCGACCTGATCCAGGAGGGCAACGTCGGCCTGATGAAGGCGGTAGACAAGTTCGAGTACCGCCGCGGCTATAAGTTTGCCACCTATGCCACGTGGTGGATTCGCCAGGCAGTCAGCCGAGCCCTTGCCGATCAGGCGCGCACCATCCGCCTCCCGGTGCACATGATCGAGACCGTCAACAAGCTGATTCGCACGACGCGGCAGCTGGTCCAGCAGCTGGGCTGCGAACCCACGTCGGCGGAGATTGCCAAGCAGATGGACATACCCGAGGTCATGGTACGCAAGGTGCTCAAGATCATGCGGTCGCCGATCTCGCTGGAGACCCCCATTGGCGAGGAGGGGGATTCCCACCTTAGCGACCTCATCGAAGAGCGCGCCGGGGTCTCGCCCGCCGAGGCGGTCATCAATGTGAACCTGAAGGAACGGACCGCGCACGCGCTGCGCACTCTCAGGCCGCGTGAGGAAAAGATCATCAGGATGCGCTTTGGTATGGAGGATGGCTCGGAGCACACGCTGGAGGAGGTTGGCCGGTCGTTCTCCGTCACCCGCGAGCGCATTCGCCAGATCGAAGCCAAGGCCCTGCGCAAGCTGCGGCGCCCATCGCGCTCCCGCGAGCTCCGGTTACTTCTGGACGACGTGCATGAATGACGCCGGAATTTGTGCACGCTGGGAGCGCTCCCCCTATGCGCACATCGAGTTGTGGATCGGAGATGCGGCGGAGATCCGGACGAAGCGAGTGCGGAAGCAGAAGACGGATCGCCAGGATGCGCAACTGATGCTGCGGCTGCTGCTGGAAGATCGCTTTCCGCGGGTTTGGGTGCCGAGCTGGAAGGATCGAAATCTACGGCAACTGCTGTCGGCACCGCATGGTGCAGGCGCGCACACACCTCATGAACCAGCTGCAGGCGGTGGCGCTTAACGAAGACCTACGCCGCAAGAAAAGGTTGTGGCGGGACGGGCGGGGGAAACTGACGTCCGCATCCGTCCGTACGCCTGCTTCACACCCTCTCCGGTCCTGAGTCAGTGCTCGTTTGTGATTTTGCGCGTCGAAATCCCTACGGCGAGGCCGCCGCCTTGGGAGGCGTGGACCTGGTCGTATTCAGCGGCAGCCAGAAGACCCATTGTTGCGTCCCCATGTCAGCAGCGAGATACCGAGAAAAGCTGCTTGTTGCTCCCCTGGTTTCGAGGCGCCCACGCCAGCTAGGCGTTGAATAACTTCAGCCGCCCGCGGGTCACGCTCCGAACCCCGGTTAATGATTTCAACCATGCCCAGAGTGTTCAGCATCGCGATTCGCATACGGAGGCTTAGGAGTAGAATTTGTTTAAAGGGGATCATTCACGAAAACAGAGCAGCAAGACGCAATCGTTTGCTATAAAGACGGAGAAGAAATGCACGAAGTCTCGGCCACAGAGATCCCTGCGCCTACAGGACCGCCTTCGATGAAAACCTATAGCTGCCCCAGATGTGGAGCAGTAAAGATGATCCCAGGGCCACCGATCATGCCAAGTTAAAAAGACTATCACCGTTGGTTGCCAGCATTGGTCGGTCAGTCAGATTTGAAGTTTAGCCAGAAGTAAGACAACCCCCGGCGCACAGAATCGGGCCAAGCCATATACCCCACATCGGAGCCGTTTGTGGATGCACTTGGTTTTTATAAACCATTTCAGCATCCCAGTTGGCCGCAAAGAATGCGAGGAATGGTCAGAGGAATTTCTTCATGAATGCTGTTTTATCTCCTGCACAGCCAAGGCGATTTGGAGCGCGCCAAGAACGACGAAGAGCACCTGTTGATATGCGTCTTCGCCGCGAAACCAGAATCGTCTGATTTCCGAACAGCGAAGCGAGGCAGAGCATCCCGGTAGCCGAGACCGAGATTTATTCCTGCCAATGCCAGCTGTCCGAATCGCTATCTCGGTCGCTTTACTAAATCCACCGCACCGTCGAGAATGGTAAGTTCGCCCTGCAGCGCGCCTCGTCACCATAATCCAGGCGCATAACTCACGGCACAAGAGCTGCGAGAGCCAGGGGAACAGGGGCCCTCATGCAAACCACCGGTGAACTCATTCGTTTACTGGGCTATGTCGACGATATTACCGCGACGCTGCACCGTATTGACGCTACCATCCCAACCCTGGCCCCGGAAGAGCGGAAGCGCTTGGCTGAGTACATGCGCAAGTCCGACCCGAACCTCATCGTGGTACTCGAGACACTGGAAAAGGGAGGCCGGTAGTGGACGAAGTGTTCCAAGCAGCGCCACGGATGCACGCCTCGCAATCTCAAACCCGCTCGGGACCGCGACAATCCCGCTGACATCCTTTGCTGTTTTTACGCGCTGCATGGTCGCGCAACTTATACCACCGGACCTAGGTTGGCAATTGTTCTGCTCTCGCGTTCAACCGCTCGTCAGGGTCGGCGAACTCCTCAGCCAGATGTTCTAATCGTCGCCGTAAGGTCTCGTCCATTCTGTTGCCGAGGGCCTCCTACATATGGGTCCGAGATTCTGTCGAGGTGCCACAGCCGATCGGTACAAGTGGTCCAGCGAACTGTGGATGCTCCGCGCATAGCACAGCGCGAGCATTGCGCCCCAAGAGGAGCCGATCAGAGCGGATCAGGCTGCTCCGGAGCGTATTGAATTATTTCGTAGAGGTCAGCGACATGGCTGGAACCTGTGAGCGGCTCGGTACCACTCCCGCGTTGGAACGGTTCGATGATCCGGAATGAGTCCGAGAGTCCACGCGCAACCGGGGTCATATTGCCCGCAGCCCCCGTTCCACCATGAACTTGCGGTCCGGACGTCCCGCAGCTGCGAACGCACATCACGACTCCACAAAAGGCATTGTAGCTAGTCCTCGCAACTTACATCGAGAATGATGCAAGTACCTGCAAGGGGGGGCAACGTCTGTGGCTTTTTGCACAAGTGCAATTGTTCGGAGACTAACGTCCGCGAAGAAGTAAAGCTGGATGCTGCCCAGCACCGCCAACGCCGTGCAGGCTGGGCAATGGTGGGGCTGGGTCAGTTGGCAGCGTGTTGCCTCGTCCACCGGGATTGGGCTGCTTCTCCGTTTAGCTGTCCGGCGAGCAGCGTATTACTTTCGGCCCGGGCGAGTTCGATATTGCCCAGATTAGCTGGCGTCCCCATGGAAGGATTCTTGGCCGCTCCACCGGTTTCATCGTCCGGTACGCCTCCACGAGTTCGTAGAAGACATCCTGGAGAATGTCTTCTGCCCCGGTCGGCCACGCGCTGCCGGATGAAAGTTGCGAAGCCGGTTCTGCCGGACGCTTGCTTAGTACATATCCCCAATACCGCCGTGGCCGCCGGGGGTAGCAGCGCCCTTCTGCTCTTCCGGAATCTCCGCCACGAGCGCTTCGGTAGTCAGCATCAACGACGCGATCGAGCCGGCATTCTGCAGGGCAATGCGCACGACCTTGGTTGGGTCGAGCACGCCTGCTTTGACCAGGTCTTCGTAGTCGCCGGTCAGCGCGTTGTAGCCGAAGTTGTTGTCCTTCGAATCGTTGACCTTTCCCAGCACGATGGCGCCTTCTTCGCCGGAGTTCTCGGCGATCTGGCGCAGCGGCTCTACGAGAGCGCGCTTCACAATGTTGACGCCGATCTGCTCATCGCCCTCGACCCTTAGCCTGTCGAGTGCGGAGACGCAGCGGGCCAGGGCTACACCGCCGCCCGGGACGATGCCCTCTTCGACGGCTGCACGGGTGGCGTGCATGGCGTCCTCGACACGAGCCTTCTTCTCTTTCATTTCGGTCTCAGTTGCGGCACCCACCTTGATCACTGCGACGCCACCGACCAGCTTCGCCAACCGCTCTTGCAACTTCTCGCGGTCGTAGTCGCTGCTGGTCTTGTCGATCTGGCTGCGAATCTCCTTTATACGGCTTTCGATGTCGGAGTGCTTGCCCTTGCCTTCGATCACCGTGGTGTTGTCCTTGTCGATGGTGATCTTCTTGGCCTGGCCGAGGTCACTGATCTGCACGTTCTCCAGCTTAATGCCAAGGTCTTCGGTGATGGCTTTGCCGTCGGTGAGGATGGCAATGTCCTGGAGCATTTCCTTGCGGCGATCGCCAAAGCCAGGGGCCTTCACGGCAGCAACCTGCAGCGTGCCACGCAACTTATTCACTACGAGGGTAGCCAGGGCTTCGCCCTCGACCTCCTCAGCAATAATGAGCAGCGGTTTACCGCTCTTGGCGATCTGCTCGAGCAGCGGGAGCAGGTCCTTCATGGAGCTGATCTTCTTTTCGTGGATCAGGATATGGGCGTTCTCGAAGGCAACTTCCATGCGCTCGGGATCTGTGACGAAGTACGCGGAAAGGTAGCCCCGGTCGAACTGCATTCCTTCCACAACTTCGAGCTGGGTCTCAAGCGTCTTTGACTCTTCGACGCTAATGACGCCGTCCTTGCCGACCTTCTTCATGGCTTCCGCGATGATGTGGCCGATGGTCTCGTCGTTGTTGGCGGAGATGGTGCCGACCTGTGCGATCATGTCACCGGTGACCGGCTTAGACAGCTTATCGAGCTCACCCTTGCCACGCTCGCCGGTCTTGGGATCGATGTTGCCGCAAACCACGGTGACGGCTCTCTCGATGCCGCGCTTCATGGCCATCGGGTTGGCGCCGGCCGCAACGGTTTTAACGCCTTCGCGGTAGATGGCTTGAGCCAAAACGGTCGCGGTAGTGGTGCCGTCGCCGGCGACGTCGCTGGTCTTGCTGGCGACTTCGCGAACCATCTGGGCGCCCATGTTCGCGAGACCGTCCCGCAGTTCGATCTCTTTTGCAACGGTGACGCCGTCCTTGGTGATGGTGGGAGATCCGAACTTCTTCTCGATGACGACGTTGCGGCCTTTAGGGCCGAGGGTTACCTTCACCGCGTCCGCCAACTGGTTAACGCCGCGGAGGATCGCCTGCCGCGACTGTTCTCCGTGTACGATTTGCTTTGCCATAACTTTGTTCTCCTAGAATATTAAAGTCTTCAACGCCGATGTTCTTCCTGGCGTGTTCTTGAAATCGGCGAGCAAGATTGCTCGCCTGGACTCGCACAGATAGGCCAACAAAGCGCTCAGAGAACAAGCTATCTCTTGACTCCTACGGTCTCTTTCTTGGCCGCACCGGTGACCACGCCGAGGACCTCCTCCTCTTTCATGATGAGGAAGTCCTCTCCGTCAATCTTGATCTCGGTGCCGGAATACTTACCGAACAGAATGCGGTCGCCTTCTTTTACTGCGAGAGGAAATAGCTTGCCTTCGTCATTGGTCTTGCCCTTGCCGACCGAGATGACTTGGCCCTCCTGTGGTTTATCTTTGGCAGAATCCGGGATGATGATGCCGCCCCGGGTGGCGCCAGCTTCTTCTACGCGCCGCACCAGAATGCGATCACGCAGTGGAGTAAACTTCGTGGCCATACTTGTAGACTCCTTTCAAATTCGTGTCCGGTCGATAACGGAACGGCTAGGAAAACCCACCGCCTGTCAGGCCAAGAACGTCGAGGCTAGACCAGAACGAAAATTGGACCAGGCCGAGCAGGACCATCAAGACGAATAACGCCAGGGATATCAACATCAGATTGCCGCGCTGCTTTACAAGCGTCCTCGGTCCTTTCCGGACGGCAGTAGATGGCGTGCTCACTCTGCATTCGCGATGCGGGCACGCCGATTCATGGACGGCGGGCCGGTCTAGCGCGGTCGGACGTTCTCCGCTTGCCAGCCTTTCGGCCCCTTGGTGACTTCAAACTCCACATTCTGGCCTTCCTGTAGGCTCTTAAAGCCGCCTGCTTGGATGGCCGAGAAGTGCACAAAAACATCTTCGCCACTTTGTCGGCTGATGAAGCCGTAGCCTTTGGCGTCGTTGAACCACTTCACTGTGCCTTGTTCTGCCCATCCGAGCACTTGCACTCGTGCTCGGTGAATTGCACTCTTAGATTCTCTTGCGCGTCGGCCACTTTGCTCATGGCCGTTATTGGAACCCGGAACTCACGATTACAGGATGTGCATACTCCGATGGCTGGAATGACGCCAACCCAAGTAGTCACTCTCAGATTGCGATCCGGCATACTTCAGTTTCGCACAGTGTGTGAAACTCTTTGTGGAAAAATTGAGGATCGTGCGGAAAAACAGATTTCGCGGGCCCTGGGCGTTGGTATCCGCCGTTCTTCATTCGCTCGTGCGTTCGCACCAGTCTGGAATGCTGGCGCGCTGTGCTAGTATTAATTATCATTGATGGGCTTTCTGCTAATCTAGTCGCTCCAGATCAACAAAGGCCTCTTTTTCCCTATTTGGGCGCACCCTCAGCACACACGACAGTCAATAGGTACCGGCAAAGGAAAGGCTATCTCATGGAAAATGAGGTGAATGACTTCATTCACGGCGCACAATTCCCTCAGGGCTTAGATGATTTGCTAACCACCTTGCGCACGCAGGGTCTCAATGTGCTGCCTCGATCTGCTCTAGAAAAAGGGCTGGCGAATGACGGGGAGGAGGTCAAGCTCGACCTGAATTCGGACGCTCCTGAGGCGGCGAGCGATCCGGTTCGCATTTACCTGCGTGAGATGGGTGCTTCGGCACTACTCACACGCGAAGGAGAAGTGGAAATTGCCAAGCGCATCGAACGCGGGCAGATGTCCGCTTGGAAGGCGCTATCACGCTCGCCCATTGTGATCCGTCAGGTTCTAGCCATCGGCGAGGATTTGAAAAGCGGCATGCGCCCGATTAAGGACACTGTCGTTTTCGATGAGGACGAGATAACCGAAGAGTCTTTGCAGCAGCGACTCAAGAAAGTTACACACCGCATCAATGAGCTGCACGAGCACCACAAAACAGCCAACCAGCTGGCAGCACGGCTGGCGACCATCTCCCTAAGGAAGAAACCCCGCGCATACAACCGCTGCCGATATCAGTTAGGCCGCGAAATAGTGCGGGTTTCGCTGATCATCCGCAACCTCGGTCTTGCTCCGTCCGAGCGCAAATGCTTGAGGGACCGCGTCAATCAGACGATGGAGATCATGCGCTCGCTTGATCGCCAGATCCAGAACCTTGAGAAGAGGCTTGCAAGCACGTGCAGCGAAGAACTGAAGAACAACTATCGCAGCAAACAACGGCAGTATCGCAGCGAGATGAAAAAGTTGGGAAGCGGTGCCGGAATGACATTCCAGGAGCTACGCGGTGTGCAGTGCAAGATCATCAGGGGCGAGCTGGATGCGGAGCAGGCAAAGCACGAACTGATTAAAGCCAACCTACGCCTCGTCGTTTCCATCGCTAAAAAGTATGACAACCGCGGGCTCCAATTCCTCGATTTGATCCAAGAAGGCAATATGGGACTGATGAAGGCGGTGGACAAGTTCGAATACCGCCGCGGCTATAAGTTTTCCACGTATGCCACCTGGTGGATTCGACAGGCTGTGAGCCGGGCCATTGCCGATCAGGCGCGTACAATCCGGCTACCGGTGCACATGATCGAGATCGTCAACAAGCTGATTCGGACTTCGCGGCGCTTGGTTCAGGCTTTAGGGCACGAACCCACTACCGCCGAGATTGCAAAACAGATGGACCTGCCCGTGGCCGTGGTGCGCAAGGTGCTCAAAATCATGCGGACGCCGATATCGCTGGAGACACCCATCGGTGAGGAGGGGGATGCTCATTTGGGTGACCTCATCGAAGACCGAAGCCGAATGTCACCCGTCACTGCGGTCATGAATGTGAACTTGAAGGAGCGGACAGCGGATGTGCTGCGAACTCTCAGTCCGCGGGAAGAGAAGATCATCAAGATGCGCTTTGGCTTGGAAGATGGCAACGAGCATACGCTCGAAGAAGTGGGCCAATCGTTTGCTGTAACGCGGGAACGCATTCGCCAGATCGAATTCAAGGCCCTGCGCAAGCTTCGCCATTCATCACGCTCCCTGAAGCTCAAATCATTACTACCGTTGCTCAATCAGCCGGAATGAAGAGGAGTTGTGTATGTCCCCACACAATGGTGATAAGTCCAGATTTCACCGGGAGCGCAAGCAGAAGATTGCGCGAAGGAAGCGCAATCGCGAGATGATGAGGAGCCTGGAAGAGCAGCGCAAACGCGTGGCCGGGTTATCTGGTCCGAAGCCAACCGGGGTGTCCGCATGACCATCTTGAACCTGACATCGCTACCGCCGGAACCGGTCATCAGTCCGAAAAAACGGGTGCTTCTGGTGGATGCGTCGCCGACCATGCGTGACCTACGAGCTGAGGTCATGCGAAAACGCGGCATTGAAGTGGACTGTGCCTCCGACATTAGCGAAGCGCGGTGCTGGTGGCGGGCTGACCTATACAATCTGGTTCTGTTTAATGTGGGAAATGAACTAGGACATCGCGACGAGTTTTGTGAAGACATACGCAGCGCAACGTCACCTCAGCAAGTTGCCTTCTTAGTAGGCAAACCTCAGTACCTTGCCGAGGCGCCGAACGCGGAGCCAGCGTTCTCAGACCAGCCAGATGGCGATTCTATGTTCCGGCACGACCCGGCAAGCGCAACGCGGTTTCCCGATGTTTACCCCGGTGAACCACAACGCTGGGGAATTCTGGAAGCGTCCCGGCAAATCCATGCGGTCCGGTCTGCATTGCAAGCCCACTCAAAGGCGATACGAGAGAGACCAGCGCCGCCACGGGATTCTGAAATTCGACCCAGCAGGCTGGAAACTGGATCCCGGAACTTGGATGACTTACTAAGAAAGGAAATGCGATGAAAAACCTATACGTTGGCAATTTACCACACAGCATCACCGAGGCCGACTGCGCGCAAAGTTCGAGGTCCACGGCGCGGGCGAAAAAGTCAGCATTGTGACTGACCGGGAAACCGGCCGCGTCAGAGGGTTCGCGTTTGTGGAAATGACCAATGCCAGCGAAGCTGATAAAGCTATCGCCGCACTCAATGGAGGTGAACTGGGTGGACGGAGGTTGATGATCAATGAAGCGAAACCTAAATCAGACCGGCCAAGGAGCAGCGGACACGGTTTGGGGGCCGAGCGGAACGTGGGCGCGATGACTACCGCGGCCACGCACGGCAACCACGCGAACCTCGTTGGTAGCAGCGTCCTCTGCTAAATTTCACCTGCTAATCTCAGTGACTTTTTCAACACCCCACGGGATACCGATCTGAAGGAAGAGTTCCTCACATTTGCTCGATTTCAATCGGAGGCCTGCTGCTCATGATGGCAGCCACGACCGCTCAGAAGCGTTGTTTTATTACTTCCGTCTGGACGATCAAGTTCCGGAAAACCATTTGCTGCGTCTGATCGATAAGCACATCAGCTTTGCCTTTGTGCACGAACGATTGCGAGACCGCTACAGCGAAACCGGTCGACCCTCGATAGATCCCGAGCTGCTGTTGCGCATCTTGCTGATTGGTTATTTGTACGGCAGCACGAGCGAACGCAGGCTGGTAGAAGAACTGCGCATGCATCTAGCCTGGCGGTGGTTCACCGGTATGGGTTTTGATCAGGAGATTCCGCATCACTTCCACCCTCTCCAAGAACCGCCATGGACGATTTCAGGAATCGCAGTTGTTCGAGGAGTTGTTTGAACAGATCGTGCGGCAGTGTATGGAAGTGGGATTGGTCAAGGGCAAGGACCTATCGGTGGACGGCAGCTTCGTGGAAGCCAACGCTGCGAAAGAAAGCCGCATTCCACGCGAGCAACTGGGGGGAAGCGGCTCAGGTTCATCACACGGTGCGTCAGTATCTGCAAGAACTGAGGCAGCAGAATCCGGTTGAGGAACCCGTGCACCAGCAAGAGCAAGTGTCGACCACCGATCCCGATTCCACTTATGTCACCCAAGGAGCGGCACCCCGGCACGGCTGGGGTACTACGGACAACTATCTGGTGGATAACGACAGCTGCGTGATTGTGGGCGTGCAGGCGACGGCCGCGCGAATGAGCCAGGAAACCGTAGCCGCGCAAGATATGCTCACGCGTTTTGCGCAATGGCGAGGGCGGGAGCCAGACTCGATCGCAGCCGACACCACGTACGGGAATGGGGAGTTTCTGCAATGGTTGACGGAGCGAAGGATCACTCCCTACATGTGGACCCGTGACAGTATCCGTAGGAAGCGCTACCGGTATCTCGCCATTCACACGTACGAGTCGGCGCGGCAGCATGCACGGGAGTTGGCCAACACGGCTGAGTTTGCCCAGGCACATTGGCAAAGAAAGAAGCTGGAGGCCTTGTTCGCGGAACTCAAGAATCAGATCGGACTACGCCGTCTGCGGCTGCGCCGATTGAAGTTTGTGCGGGAGCAGTTCTTCAATTTTTCGCTCCGGAAATTATCAGCTGCATCAGATGAAATTGACAATTGACCCTGTTAAGCATACCGTCAGTTGTGGAGTAACTACTCGGCCCTTTTCTGCTATTCTGACGCTAACTCAACCATCTCACCTTGCTTACCTTCAGCCTGCGCTCACGCGCGAGTAAAGAAGGATAAACGAATGTCGTCCGGCACTGTACGATCGGGCTCTTCTTACAAGGCACCGTTGCGCGGCGCGCTGGTTATCGGGGGGGACTCTGAAGCCGCTTTAGTAGAGCGCCTTGTACGCGTTCAAACCGAAGCTCGCACCGGTTGTGTGCCCGAAGCGACGGCACCCGCTGAAGCGGACTTGCGCGCCCCCGAACGCCTAGCGATCGATTATGGAACCCCGGCGGAACTCATCGAGAGCTTGGGGAAAGCACTGAGAGCTATGGCAATGGGCCAACCGGCAGTCTGGAAGGTGCTGCGCGCTCAAGGCATTTTTCGCGGCTCTGGTCCTGGTCGCAAGGTCGCATTCCTATATACCGGCCAAGGTTCGCAGTACTTGAACATGTTGCGCGCCCTCCATAGGGCGGAGCCTATTTTGGCCGACACCTTTGCCGAAGCGGACCGCATTATGAAACCGTTCTTGGGGGGCAGGTCTTTGACAGAGTTTATGTTTGTCGAGGGGGCCGACCCTGAAGTCACGGCCAGAGCCGAGGAAGATCTGGCCCAGATCGCCATCACGCAACCGGCAGTCATAGCGAGCGACATAGCCGTCACCCGGCTGTTGGCCGCGTACGGCATCCAGCCCGACATGGTGATGGGCCATAGTGTCGGTGAATACGGAGCTTTGGTGGCGTCCGGCTCGCTCTCCTTTGAGGAGGCGCTGGAGGTCGTCAGCGCCCGCAGCCGGGAGGCGGAGGGCCTGTCTCTGGAAACGGGAACAATGGCGGCGATTTTCGCGCCCTTAGATGAGATCGAACGCGAATTGAAGAAGATTAGCGGGTATGTGGTAATCGCAAACGTGAACAGTTACCATCAGGCCGTAGTTGGAGGCAACAGCGAGGCGGTGAAGCAAGCGATCGAAGCCTTTCTCAAGGCCGGCTATGACGCGGTACCGCTGCCGGTCAGCAACGCGTTCCACACGTCCATCGTCTCTCCATACTGCGAGCCGCTGCGACGCCTCTTGCAGCGCGTTCACTTGAAGCGTCCGAATCTGCCGGTCATATCGAACGTAAATGGCGAGTTCTATCCGACGGGTCCTGACGCCATCTCAGAGATGCTGGAATTGCTGACCAAGCAAGTGGCGAGTCCGGTGCAATTCGTAAAGGGTTTGCTTACGCTTTATGACGCCGGCGCCCGCGTGTTCGTTGAAACGGGCCCAAAGAAGGCACTGCAAGGGTTCGCAGAGGATGTCCTCGGCGGGCGTGGGGATGTGGTCTCAATTTTTACCAATCACCCCAAGTTCGGCGATCTGGTTGCGTTCAATCAGGCGCTGTGCGGCCTGTATGCAGCCGGATTGGGTAACTTGGGTAACAACGTGATGGCCGCCGCCTAGCGATTCATCGCTAGGCACACCGAACCCGAGCAGCGGCTTGACTGAAATCTTCACGTGGTTTCTTTTTCCGCCTCTGCGCATTTGGCTGACGTGCCTTCTTTTCCAATCGGTCGGCTTGGCGCTGTGCTTTATCGGCTTTGGTACGCTTCTCTGCCATGCCACAGTTTCCCACAGACCGCTTTCTAACGCTAGATCTGTAGAAATTCAAACTGCACCGCTGCCCAAAATTGGAAATGGTGGGACGTCATGCTAGCATCATTGTAGTCTTGGGT
>JASHSL010000222.1 GCA_030040855.1 Terriglobales bacterium | reverse complement strand
GAAAAGGCATTCCGCAAAGGACACAAATATCTGACCCTGGTCAATGATCTGCAACGCCATCGCGTACTGTATGTGGCCGAAGGACGCGAGCAGAGCAGCCTGGATGGATTCTGGGCGACCCTCACTGGGGAACAGCAAGACAGCATCCAGGCGGGAAGGCGGCCGGAGTACTTTTCCAAGTGCCCCTGACTCAACCTCATCAGCTCGCTGGGACCGGGCAAGACCAGTCTTCTCGGGCACACCCGAGAAGACGGCCCGAGCCCCCACTCACAGACTACGTGCAAACTGACAACGCCTGATGAAGCGACGCTGGAGTTGGATCCTGGCTTGGCGTCTTTCGCTTTGCCAAGTCCCGCGGTCTTTACAACACGTTTGTAACCAACGGCTACACAACGCCCGAGTCCCTGTCACTGCTCGTCGATGCTGGCTGGGATGCGATGAATGTGGACGTCAAAGGCGACTCTGAAGTGGGCAGGAAGTACTGCAAGGTCATCGATGCCGAAAAAGTCTGGCGCACCTGTCGACTGGCACGCTGGCAGAACGTGCACATCGAGGTCACAACCTTGATTATTCCTGGCGTGAATGACTCCGAGGCAATGCTTCGTACGATCGCGGGCCGAATCGTGACTGAGCTGGGGCCGAACGTACCCTGGCATATCACGCGCTACTATCCTGCCTATCACTTCAGCATCGCCAACTCAAGTCTGCTCGCTGGAGTTGGCTTGGGAGCTCGGTAAGGAAGCTGGCCCGCAGTTCGTTTACGTGGGCAATGTACCAGGCGATCCGATGCTGTCCCCACTGTAACCGTTCAATTGCCGGCATTTGGGCTGAGTGAGCAGTCCGGGAAATCACTCGTGGCGGTGATCAAGGTATGCCTTGAGATCGCGAAATCGCGAGCAGTGGCGGAGCTTGCGTAACGCCTGCGACTCGATCTGTCGCACGCGCTCTCGGGTTACGCCGAAAGACGCACCCACTTCTTCCAGAGTGCGCTCTGTGCCATTTTCCAAGCCAAAGCGCATCTTGAGCACTCTCTCTTCGCGCGCGGTTAAGCAGTGCAGCAACTCCAGCGTCTGTTCCCTCAGCCTCACGTCGCTCACAGCGTCGATGGGCGAAACCACAGCCCGGTCTTCTATGAATTCGCCGATGTGAGAATCCTCACTACTGCCGACTGGCATCTCCAGCGAGATTGGCAGCCGAGAGATTATACGGGCGTGGCGCACCTTGGCTACCGGAATATCCATGCGCCTGGCGATCTCCTCCGCAGTGGGTTCGCGCTCCAACTCCTGTACCAGTTGTTGCGATGCCCGCAGTAGCTTGTTGATAACGTCGATCATGTGCACCGGAATGCGAATGGTTCGTGCGTGGTTGGCAATGGCGCGGGTAATCGCCTGGCGGATCCACCAAGTAGCATAGGTGGAGAACTTGTGACCACGACGGTAGTCGAACTTGTCCACCGCCTTCATCAACCCAACGTTGCCCTCCTGGATCAGATCGAGGAACGCAAGCCCTCGCTGGGCATATTTCTTCGCGACGGAAACCACGAGGCGCAGGTTCGCTTCGGTCAGTTCGTGCTTGGCCCGCTCCTCTTCCATTTCACCCCGGACGATCTCACGCATAGTTTGGAGCAGTATGGGCAGTGCGACGCCGGCATCTCTTCCCAGAGCTCGGAGCTGGGTACGATGCCGCCGTAATGCCATTACGTGATCCTCCCTAAGTGACGGCTTTTGCGTCCTTTTGATCTTTCCTTCCAACTCCTTTATCTGACTGCAGAGCAAGGACATTTCGTCTGCTGTGCGTTTCACGCAGCCGACCAAGCGTTTGCGCTCACCGATGGTAAGACCGAGCTTGCGGATGATGACGGACATCCGAACGATCTCGCGCCCCAACCTGGCGCGGCAGCGATCGGGTGCGAGTGCTTTGTTTTTTCCGGGGACTGTTGATAAGTCCCGGGCGAGGTGGTTGGCTATTTTGTAGTGCTTCTTAAGTTCGTTGATAGCGCGAACGGTGTCCTGAAGATGCTCATAGAGGATCTTGTCAGTAATCTCCTCCTCGTCCAATATGACAATCTCCCTAATTGATCGAACTCCGTTCTTCAAATCTGAGCCCAAGGCTAAGATCTTGCGGATTACGAGAGGTGACCGTGAAAGTGCCCGCAGCACCCTCAGCTGGCCGCGCTCAATGCGCCTGGCAATCTTGACTTCCTTTTCTCGGTTGAGAAGAGGCACGCGTCCCATCTCGTGCAGGTAAATTCGTACCGGATCGGTAGTCTCCTCAGGAGGCCTCGGGCGCGGTTCCCCTCCGAACCGGTCCCCTGCCTCCATTTCCCGTGTCAGGTTCTCGAGCGCTGACGAGGAAGGCAAGGTCGCCGGCTGCTCGAAGATACCGCTGCCTTCAGTATGGGTGCGGGTCAGCAGATCGTCCACGTCCCCCGAGGCGCGCACCTCGTGGTAGCCGAGGTCTTCGGCACGCGTGTCGGTCAACGAAAGCTTTTCCTTCTTGGAGGTGCTGTGTCTTTCCTCTTCGTCACGGGCAAACCGAAATTGTTTCAGCGCCGACACCAAAGCGCAGGAAGGGTGGCCAGTCAGCAATCACTTCGCGATTCGGCTTTCATGTGCCGAGGGTGGGAAACAGCGAAGGGGACCACCATCGAATCTGCTTCTACTCTGCTTGTACAGCAACCCAAAAGCTTGAGTCAATGACAGCCCTAAAAACGGCATAGAGCAGGCCAAGCTTGCCACTTTGCTCGGTTGGGTTACTGGGTATGCGCCTTCCCATTTTGGAACTGACATCCCTGTGGTCGTTTTTTCTGGGTACGGGTTCAGAAGCGAGATGAAATGCTGACCGTCAACGGCAACGACTTTCGCCGCGACTCCCTGGTGGTTTGGAACAATTCTTTTCTCGCAACCGGTTTTGTCAGCCGTCACCAGTTAAGCGGTGTGGTTCCAGCGGCCGATGTCGCCCAGCGGGAGCAGTGTTGGCCTCGGTGTTTAATCCGCCAGAGGGAGGTGCGACTAATATAGATGTCGTGCTGCGCCGACTGTGGTTTGCACGAGGGAATTAGCCGACGCTCGCAGCCCAAAAATTCAGTGCCCTTCATTAGTCGGTTGAAAGTTCAACGTGCCCAGCGCCCGTTTGGCAAAAACGTCTAACCCTTGGAAAGGGTCTTCTTGGATTCGTCGGAAGGATTGTCAGACTTCGATTTCTCAGTTCCAATGCCGTCCCCGAAAGGCTCGAATTGCGTCACCCAATCCCTTGGCCGATCTCCGGAAGCTTCTTCGGCCCAAATATGAGCAGGGCAATCAACAAGATAACGAGCAGATGCATTGGTTGAAACAGACCTTCAAACATTTCACACCTGCAGATTTAAATGGACTCTGATGGAATTCCCTTAATAATATTCAGCCCACGAGAGGTGCCGTTGAACTGTGACTACGATCACACACATTCGCGAGAGCAGGAAGGATCGGCGTTTCTTTTCTCTTTGAGAGGTACTACCTAAGCCCGCAATGCTGCGTGGCGGCTACGAGGCTGAACCCCAGTTGCGACGCTCGATAAAGGTTGGCGGCTCGTAGGTACGTCCTGACGCCAGACGCTTTTCTTCCAGCCGTGCGCACCATAACAAGATGGGACCAAGCAACGCACCTGTAAGGCGGGCTATGACAGGGAATTCTTTCTCCATTTCGCGTCGCAGGTCGTGAATCTGCTGGCTCACACTGCGATTGACCTTCTTGAATTGTCGCTCCATCACCCAGAGTGCCGCATTGTAAGCACTACGGAGCTGCTTCACTTCCCGTACAAACCGCTCACGCACGCGTGGATCCTTGTAGTCCTTGTAGCGTTGCCAGCCCTGAAGCATGGTGCGGCACATGCGATAAAGACTGGGCCCATTACACTCAAAATCGCGCCAGAATGCCCAATCCAGGAGCCTCTTCGAATCATCGCGGGAGATTGCCGCATGCCGAAAGTTGAATTTGTACTGCCCATGAATATCCGCCAGGTCAACGTCAGTCAAAAGACGCCCCGCATTGGCCATTTCTTGATAGAGGGGCGTACCGGGCACCGGAGTGTAGAGCATGAATTGGTGGAAGTCCATCTGGTACCCGATCGCTGATTCGATTTCCTCAGCGATGTTGTCTAGCGTGTGGTGTTCTAGTCCGATGATCGTCGATCCCTGCACTCGTATACCGTGTTGGCGAAGCTCCCGCGTGAGTTGCCCAATGTCGGCACCCTGCAGCTTGCTGTAGTTGGACTTGGGGGATTCCAAACCCATCCACACCCAGGAAATGCCGAGTTCGACCAGTTCTTGCATGGTGTATTTTCGAATCGCATTGGCGGAAGCAAAGACGGAAAGCTGCCAGCTTTTGTGGGCCTGCTTCATGCGTTCCATCAAACGCATGGCACGCACACGATGTAGCAGAAAGTTTTCGTCCATCACAAAGAAAGACTGTACGCTGAGCTCAGATTCGATCCGGCACATCAACTCAAACAGTTCATCGCCCGTCTCGTAGAAGTTGACAAACTTTCCTTTGCCGCCAAAGAAAGCCGACGTTGTACAGAAGTTGCAACCTATGGGACAACCCACAGAAGGGATGATGGTTGCCGCCGTCCTGCCCCTCCGCTGCGGGAGACGCACTCCCATAATGCGTGTCTGCAGGCCAGAGACGATGCTGGGATGGCAGATAGGCGCATGCTCGTCTTCTCCCAGATACCGCCGCATCCAAGAGATACCGTCTCCGCGGACGATGTAGTCGGCGTCGATCATCGTGTCCAGACCGGGAATTGCAGCCACGTGTCCGCCCACCACAATTACTGAACAAGGCGATAGTTTTCGCACCATCCGGCACATCTCCCGGACTTTGCCGACGTTCACGATGATCGAAGAAATACCAACGATGTCATAGTGGTTCGTGCTTAGCTCGTGGGCAAACCGTTCACGCGTCGGGAAGTCGAGCACACTGCTGGCTGCTGAAATGTTGGCCTGAATTAGCATGATGCCCCAGGAGCGATGGAACATGCGTATGGAGAAACAGCCTTGCGCGCGGGTCACCTGATTGTGATAAAGCTCCATAGGATTGATAGACCGGCTTCCAAATTGGTCATCTTGCGCATATGGTCCGAAGACTGAGCTGAGGAGCACGCGGGCTCGACTTCCCTTTGGGTGAACTTCCATATGATTCGGGATGAGTTTGGCTTGAAGCATACCCTTCGACGGAGTTCTTCGCTGTGATCTTGGATAAGGATTACAAAACTATTACATGTGGCTGAAACAAGTCAGGCAGAGCAAAATCCCGCGATTCCGCTTCTGGCAACAAATAGCGTCTGACCCAAAAGCAAATCAGCCAGCTCCTACGCAGTTCCCTCCCAAATGGCACGACGGGGGAGCCCGAAGATGCCATTGTCCGATTTCTAGAGTTTTCGGCTTCTATTTCGATCTATACTCTTAGTGCGCGTCACTTGGAGCCGTCGTCGGGCATCCAACTGGTTGTACAGGTAAGAAGTGGCTTCAACATCCCCGCAGGCTGAGCGCCATTTTCGAGTCCCGAAAATGGCGCGGCGAGCTTGCTGGAGCTGCTAGTAGCTTTCAACATCCCCGTTCCAAGCCGAGCCAGCGAAGCAGTTTCGCGGGCGAGTCTTAGGAGCTGAAAGCGGGTTATTAGCGTGGGCAGTCCTGCCGAAGTCTGCAGTCTGGAGCATTATCTCGAACTTCCGGACCACATTCTGGAAGACCGCCTTCTCACGGCCAAACAAGCGCTCGGCCGCGAAGTGGTTATTCTCGGACATCACTACCAGCGCGATGAGGTCATTCGCTTCGCCGATTTTCGCGGCGACTCCTACAAGCTTTCGAAGGAGGCCGGTAAGGCTGCCGGCCGATACATCGTTTTCTGCGGCGTGCATTTCATGGCGGAAAGCGCCGACATCCTCTCCCGCCCAGGCCAGATCACGGTTCTCCCCGACCTCAACGCGGGATGCTCCATGGCCGACATGGCGGAAATTACGCAAGTCGAAGAGTGCTGGGAGCAGTTGGTGCGCGCCGGTATGACCAGCGAAGAAGGCGTTGGCATTACGCCGATCACCTACATCAACTCGACTGCAGCGATCAAAGCCTTCGTGGGCGAGCGGGGAGGAGTGGTCTGCACCTCAGCCAACGCGGCCGCCGCCATCAAGTGGGGACTTGCCAAGAATTCCAAACTCCTGTTTGTCCCCGACCAGCACCTTGGCCGCAACACCGGCTTCGCCCTGGGCATCCCGCTACAAGAAATGGTTGTCTGGGACCCCTACATCATCAACGGCGGCCTCACGACCGATCGTCTCTGCTCGGCCAAAGTGATTTTGTGGAAGGGCCACTGCTCGGTTCATCAGCGCTTCCTGCCTGAGCACGTGGATAACGTTCGGGCGAAATATCCTGGGATTCGCGTGATTGTGCATCCGGAGTGCCGCTGGGAAGTCTCCCAGAAGGCGGACGCTGTCGGCTCAACCGAAGGTCTGCTGAGAATGATTCGCCAAGCCCCACCCGGCACAAGTTTCGCGGTGGGTACTGAGATTCACCTCGTCAACCGCATGCGCAGAGAGTTTGCTGCGGAAGATAAGAGAGTTATCACGCTCGATGACTACTGCGGCTGCCTATGCTCCACTATGTTCCGCATCTCCCCCCAACATCTCTGCTGGGCCCTGGAGAATCTGGCGGAAGGTCACGTCGTGAACCAGATCAAAGTGAAGGACGATGTGAAGCACTGGGCACGCGTCGCGCTCGACCGCATGCTGGAGATTCAGTAGCCGACATTGCTCAAGCAGAGCGACGCGCGGCTGCACTCCGTTCCGGCCGTCGATTGCAACATCGGAATTGGGAACACCATGGAATGGAGAGGTGGTATCTGTGATGAGTGCCTGCGCTCCGGGAATCACTATCAGTGAGGAACTACGGCTGCGCGATCGAGCGAATATTACAGATGAGCTAGGCTTCTCCCTAGGTGACATGCCGGTACCTTTCGATCCTACGAGCTATCATGAAGCACTGCCACGATTCCTGGCTGAAGACCTCGGATCCGGCGATATCACAACGACGCTGCTTGTACCGGGAGGACGTCGGGCGCGCGGCGCATTGGTTGCTGAAGGGCAGTTGGTCCTCGCTGGCGTTGAGCTATTCGCCGAAGTGTTCCACCCTTTGGATCCCTCGATCAATGTGCAACTGCATCACAAAGACGGCGAGGAACTCCACCACGGCGATGTTGCTGCGTGGATCACCGGTCCCGCCAGTGCACTTCTGACAGGCGAGCGTGTGGCCCTCTATCTCCTGCAGAGGCTCTCCGGGATTGCTACCGTCACGCGGCAGTATGTGCGCGCTGTAGCGGGGACGGGCGCGTGCATCGTGGATACGCGTAAGACGACTCCGGGCTTGCGCGACCTGGAAAAATACGCAGTGCGCATCGGCGGCGGCTGCAATCACCGGCGCGACCTCGGCGAAGCAGTTCTGATAAAGGACAACCATATCCGAGTGGCCGGGGGTGTGCGGCCAGCGTTCGAAGCAGTCCCCGCCGCGGGGAAGGTCGTGTGGATTGAAATGGAAGTGACAAACTTGCAGGAATTGCGGGAAGCCGTGGCCTTAAAGCCGGACATGGTGCTGCTCGATAACATGACTCCCGCGGAGGTGCGCCAAGCGGTTGGCGTACTGCGTGCGCGCGAAACATTCGAACGGAGGCCTCTGGTGGGATCACCTTGAGCAACGTTGGCCATTATGCCGAAGCAGGGGTCGACGGGATTTCCATCGGAGCGCTGACGCATTCTGCTCCAGCCGTGGACCTGAGCTTCGAAATCGAACCTCTATGAACGCGAATTCTGTTCCCACCGATGTGCTAGTGATCGGCAGTGGCCTAGCCGGTCTTTCTGCGGCCTGGCAGGTCGCCAAACGCGGCTGCAGAGTCGCGCTGCTGACCAGAGCGAGCGATATTCACCACAGCAACACGAATCTGGCACAAGGTGGCATCATCTATCAGGGCCCGGGAGAGTCTCCGGAAGAACTGGTTGAGGACATTCTCGCGGCAGGGGCTGGAGCGAGTTCGCGAAAGGCAGCGACGCTTTTGGCCGAGCAGGGTCCGAAGCTAGTCAAGGACATTCTGATCGACGAGCTCTGCGTTTCCTTTGACCGCTCACCTCAAGACTCCGAGCACCTGGACCTCACCCGCGAGGCAGGCCATTCTATCCCGCGGATTATTCATTACAAAGATCAGACGGGGTACGCCATCGAGAAAGCGTTTGTTCAACGGGTCACCGCGCACCCCAACGTAGTTGTCTATTCGAATGCCACAGCAGTCGACCTGCTTACTGCATCTCACCACTCCCTCGAACCGACCGACGTGTATCGGCCCCTTGCCTGTGTCGGCGCCTACGTACTGGATCAAACGAGCGGCAGGATTTTTCCAATACTCGCCAAACAAAGCGTTCTCGCGACCGGTGGGCTGGGCGGCGTTTTTCTTCATACAACGAATCCTCCGGACGCACGCGGAGACGGAATTGCATTGGCCCATCGCGCTGGCGCTCGCTGCATTAACCTCCATTTCATCCAGTTCCACCCTACGGCGCTGCTGGCGCCAGATGGTCGCTTCCTGATCTCCGAGACCGTTCGCGGCGAGGGTGGGAGGGTGGTAGACCGGCACGGCAAGGAGTTTATGCAGCGGTATCACCCGGCGGGATCGATGGCTCCCCGCGACATCGCTGCGCGAGCCATTTACCAGACGATGTTGGAAACTGGGGAGCCATGCGCGTACCTTGACATCACACACAAGTCAGCCGACTGGTTGCGGCAGCGCTTTCCTGGAATCTGTGCGCTGTGCCTGGATCACGGTATCGATATCACTCACGATCCAATTCCGGTTGTTCCAGCGGCGCACTACAGTTGCGGCGGAATTGCTACTGATGAATGGGGACGCACGAACGTCGATCGGTTGTGGGCAGTTGGCGAAGTGGCCTGCACCGGGCTGCATGGGGCCAATCGATTAGCCAGCACCTCGTTGCTCGAATGCCTGGTCTGGGGAACCCGCGCCGGGCAGCAGGCGTGCGAGGAGATTGAATCAGGCCGCGAATTCTACTTTCCCCCAGTCGCGGACTGGCGATACGAGCACGAACCGGTGGATCCGGCGCTCATTGCACAGGATTGGCTTATGATCCGCCACACGATGTGGAACTATGTGGGCCTGATCCGTAGCGAAAAGCGATTGAATCGGGCGCTCCGAATCCTGAGCGAGCTGGACCTCGAAATCAACCGCTTCTATGAGAAGTGTGAGGTAAACGACTCGGTGATCGGCCTGCGAAACGGGATTCAGACCTCGCTCCTGATTCTTGAATCCACACGACAAGCGCGGGAAAGCTGCGGCTGCCACTATCGTAGCGACTGACTTCGGCTACCGCTACTCTTCGCAATTCGCAAGAAGTGAGGCCGCTTTCCACTGGGTCCTACCAACGCTGTCTCCGCCCCCTCAACGTCATCAGTTTTGGCTCCGCGAATCCCTAGTTGTGGATATCCCGCTTCCGTTGTGGAGGGGCCGTACCCTGCACTTTTTTCTGGCTATGAGGGTTCAGAAGAGAGAACATTGAAGTGATATGTGACTTGTCCCCGAAGCGCCGTTCCCACCAAAGGAAATACGGCAGGCCTTCAAGGCCGGGGTAACGAAGAGAAAGCAGGCAATGGAAGGAAACCAACCACCCTGGAGGGCGGTGGTGGAATCTGGTCGCTCCCGCCCGCCAGGATGCAGCCTTCAATACTAGGGAGGTGGCGCAAATGGCTGTGAAATTGGTTCCGCTACACGATCGCGTTCTGGTGCGACGCGTGGAGGAAGAGGAGACCACGCGCAGAGGCATTGTCATTCCCGACACGGCTAAGGACAAGCCCCAAGAGGGCGACGTCATTGCCGCTGGCAAAGGCAAGCTTAATGAGAAAGGCAGACTGTTTCCCTTGGACGTCAAGGAAGGAGATCCTGTTCTTTTCGGCAAGTACGCAGGTTCAGAGATCAAGATTAACGGTGAAGAATTGCTAATCATACGTGAGGACGAAGTGCTCGGCATCCTTACCGAAACAAAAAAGGCTAAAGAACACAAGGCCGAAGCGCGCAAGTAACTCGTTTCCAAGCCGTATTCGATTTCATATGGGAGGTTAACAATGACGAAGAAGCACCTAATCTATGGAGAGAAGTCGAGGCGGGCAATGCTTCGTGGCGTCAACCTTCTCGCAGAGACCGTGAAGGTTACTCTCGGGCCCAAAGGTCGCAATGTTGTTCTGGAGAAGAAGTGGGGCGCACCCTCGATTACCAAAGACGGCGTTACGGTAGCGAAGGAAATTGAACTGAAGGATCCATTGGAGAACTTGGGGGTACAGATGGTGAAGGAAGTTGCTTCCAAGACCTCCGAGGTGGCCGGTGATGGGACGACCACTGCCACCGTTCTGGCGCAAGTCATTTTTCGCGAGGGCATAAAAATGGTGGCGGCCGGGGCGAACCCCATGGCACTAAAACGGGGCATTGACAAGGCAGTTCAGGTTGTTTGCGGCTACACCGATGAGAAAGGGCATCACGAGGCCGGTGCACTTGACAAGTTCTCGAAGAGTGTGGCGGGTGACATGACTGCCATCGCGCAAGTGGGCACTATATCAGCCAACAACGATGAGGCTATAGGAAACACAATTGCGGAAGCGATGAAAAAGGTCGGCAAAGACGGCGTCATCACGGTCGAGGAAGGTAAGTCGATGGAAACCGAGCTTGAAATGGTCGAAGGCATGCAGTTTGACCGCGGATATCTATCGCCATACTTTGTAACCGATGCGGAACGCATGGAGTGTGTTCTGGAGGAGCCTTACATTCTTATCCACGAGAAGAAGATCTCTGCTCTCAAAGACATGCTGCCATTGCTCGAGGAGCTTGCCAAGGTGAGCAAACCTTTGTTGGTGATTGCCGAGGACGTTGAAGGGGAAACTTTGGCGACCCTGGTAGTCAACCGCTTACGGGGCACGCTGAAAGCCTGCGCGGTGAAGGCACCGGCGTACGGTGATCGCCGTAAGGCCATGCTGCAAGACATTGCCATCGTGAGCGGCGGGAAGGCCCTGACGGAAGATCTTGGCATCAGACTCGAGCACGTAAAACTAGACGATCTCGGGCAGGCCAAGAAGGTTACGATTGACAAGGACAACACCACGATTGTGCAAGGTGGAGGTAGGAAATCGGACATCGAAGGCCGCGTGAAGGAGATTCGCGCGGAAATCGACAAGACCACCAGTGACTATGACCGCGAGAAGCTGCAGGAGCGGCTGGCGAAGCTGGTCGGCGGCGTGGCTGTAGTGAAGGTAGGTGCGGCGACTGAGACCGAAATGAAAGAGAAAAAGGCTCGGGTCGAAGACGCCATGCATGCCACTCGGGCGGCCATTGAGGAAGGAGTGGTGCCGGGAGGTGGAGTAGCGTTCATTCGTAGCATCAGCGCCTTGGAAGACCTGAAGTGTGAAGGCGATGAGCGAACCGGAGTGGATATCGTAAAGCGCGCGATGGAGGAGCCATTGCGGCAGATCGCGGTAAATGCCGGCGAGGAAGGCGCGATTGTTCTGCGCAAGGTACTCGAATCCAAAAACCCGAATCTCGGTTTTAACGCTGAGACACGACAGTTTGAAGATCTGGTTGCTGTCGGTGTGCTCGATCCGACCAAGGTTGTCCGCACCGCCCTCCAGAACGCGGGTTCGATTGCCGCGCTCATGCTGACAACGGAAGCACTCGTTGCTGAGATCCGAGAGGACCAGGAGAAGACGCCGAGCTACGCCGGAGCCGGCATGGAAGAATACTGAGCAGCAGCGTAAGTGCCCGGTGTGCGGATCTTTGTGTGACGTCCGGATGGAATTGGAGAACCGCATGGGCAAGCGGGAACCCCGCCCCGCCAGTTGCAGCATAGGACAATAGCCGGACGTCATGGCCGACTCTCTCCGTGGCAGCAGCAACACATGCCAGACCAAGGGACAACGGAGCGGCGATCTCGCACGATTCATCCATGGTCGAGATGAGCAGCACTCTCAATTGGTCACGACAGTACGCGCAACGCCGAATCGAAATTGGGACATCCAGAACCTACGATTCTTATTCTATTAAACACCTGCCTCGCGTCTGGATCAGTGACGTGCATCGTGCGCGAGGAAGCATGCACGTCGATCAAATCACTTGCCCAGGTTTCCGCGCCTGCTGCTACTCCGTAAGAAGCGGATTGCCTGAAGTTCCTGAAGAATCCGGGTCGCTGGCTGGGCCTGCAGGCCTTTCCCCCTATACGCCCAAACTGGCGCGAATTCCTCCAGGGTTTACTTCCGAAGTACGATTCCTGGCATTCGTTGCCCTTTCACTAGGTAGGAGAGAGAAACCAAATTAACCCGCCGCAAAAGGCCCTGCTGAGTTTCCACAATGCTTGACACAGGCCTTCAGATCTGCCAGCACCCCACCGTCACCGCATGAAGCCTAGCGGAGCAAGACCCAGAATCGACAGGCCTAGTAATAGGACAAGACTCTGAACGCCAGTCCTCCGGTCGGAGAATGCAAATGCGTAGATCCCTTTTGCCAGATTGTTACTGGCGGTCGCAATCATGATGCTTTTTGCAGCCGCAGAGATTGGCGTAAGAGCCCCCGCCGACTGAGTCATGCCTAGGACAAACGGGTCCACGTCGGCCAGACCAACTATGGCTGACAATGCATAAATGCCGACCTTTCCGAGGTGAGTGGCTGCCAAACGAGTGAGCACCAGAAGCCCTACAAAAAGCGCCGCGAACAGAAAGGCGACACGCAATTCCAAAGGGTTGCGGGGTGCAAATCGCCTCTTCGTCGCCTGTTCGGAACTAGCGTCAGGAAGACGTGACCAAACCCAGCCACCCGCGACAGCCAGGCAAAACAGCGTCACCAAAGGTGCAACCAGCATTGCCAAAAGGCGTCTGCCAAAGAGCAAAAGCAATACCGCCAGTCGCAGATACATTATTCCGGAGGCAATGAGGATACCGCCGGAGAACAAATGCTGCCTCTGCTCTCCGGAAGCTCTCTTAGCTAACGCCACAGTCGTAGCGGTGGAGGAATAGGCTCCTCCGAGTACAGCAGAGAGAACCACACCACTCCGCTCTTTGGTGAGATTCAGGAGAAGATAGCTGCCATAGGAAATCGCGCTGACCGCCACCACCATCGTCCATGTTTTAAAGGGATTGATGCGGAACTGGGTAAATTCCGCCTTAGGTAATACAGGCAGGACCACCGCCGTCAGCAGTAGAAATTTTGTAAATGTCAGAACCTCCTTCGGCGCGATGCGCTCGGACAGACCTTCCAGAACCTCCTTCAACTCAAGCAGAAGCAGACTGATGACTGCAAGCGTAGTCGCAATCCAGTAGTAACCTTCGTAAACGAGAGCACCCAAAAGGTAAGTACCCAGTCCGGAGATTTCGCTTGTAATACCCGGAGGATCGGAAATTTTTTCGGAAGTGAGCTTGTGTCGATAAGATACCAGCAGAAATCCACCCACGACAGCGAAACCAATGGCTAAAGGCAGGAGTTGATTTCCCGATAACAACGCCATTACGTAGCCAAGAAACCCTATTAGCGGAAACGTCCGCACCCCACCAAAGGCGTAGTGTTCCGACTCAGTTCTGTGTTCCTCACGCTCCAGACCGATAAGGAAGGACAGAAACAGCACGATCAGGATTTTCAATCCTTCAACGGCAAAATATTGCGGCAGGTGTTGAAACACTACAGTTAATCTCCAAGTCTCATTTCCAATGTCGCCCTGAAGCTCTGAGGGTTTAGCGAGGTCACGTACTTGGCAGTGCAACAAACCGCAGGGTCGGATTTCACCAACCATGCCGATCCGCTCGTTGACCCATCAGGCGGGCCGGTGCCCTTGTGCGATATCAGATTCTCTCGCTGCTGCAGATATTGCCAGCTTTCGTCGCACGCTTCGTCGCAACTAGTACAGCCGAAAATTGATCTCTACGTTGACCTGCACGGCCACCGCGATCTCATCCTTCCTGCTGGGTTCGAACCGCCATTGTCGAATGGCTTCGATCGCCCTTTGATCCAAGCCCATACCCAGGGAACGCGCAAGGTGGATGTCGTGGCGTGCACCCGTCACTTCCTACGGTGAGCCAGAGAACCACGACGCCTTGGTACTTGGCTTTGTGCGCTTCCTCGGAGAACTCCGGATCCGGCGCATAAATAATGCGAGGGGCGGTGACCCCACCGCCAACCCGATAAACTCCTCCACCAATGCCGCCACCCGATCCCGGACCAACGCCCGGGAACCAACACCGCCGCCGCTACCGGAATCGATTCCGCCTCCCGAGCCAATCCCATTAGAAGGCGGCCCAACGATCGACGAGAGGGGATCTCCCAGTGGACCAGTCTTTGGTAATAGCATATGAATTTCTGGGTCCAAATCCACCGCGTATCGGTTCGATGTTCCAAATGCGATGCCGAGAAGCTTCTCATCCCGTCCTCAGTCCTTTTGTCAACAATGGTTCTAGGGTTGGCTCCAGGTCCTTAAAGATCTGCACAGGCAGCGAGCTCGTGAACTCGTATTTGCTGGCGATGTTTCCCGGCACGAACACCAGCACCGTACCGAAAAAGCCATCACCGATCATGAAAAGAAAGGCAGCCGTACGATTTAGCGCACGCGACTCTCGCAGTTGCCCACGGACAAAAATCTTCACGCGGTGAAGCACGGTCTCCCTCGAGTGGCTACCGCACGGCAGCGTCGAAGAGTACATGTGATTAGGCCGCCCAAGTATCGTCACCATAGTTCTTGCAAATGTAGTTGTTCTGGCATGCAGTGGAGCAGAAGTAGACCGCGTTCGGCTCGCTGGCACGTTGCTCGTCCCATTTCCCTAGTAGGGTGATGGCGTACTTCATCACAACGTTTTTCTCTTTTCTGCCTTCGAAGCCTAGCAACCAGTCCTTAGCATCACCCTTCCGCTTGCCGCAGAAGCTACAGAAAAAGTCCATGGCAAAGCCTCATCCAAACTTCAATATCGTGCCGCAGACACGTATAAATTGTACGGTTCAAGACAACCGCACGTCTGTGATGTGTACACGAGGTAACTCGTGCCTAGCACGAATCGGCATCCCGCAAGCGCGAAGATGCGACAGTGGCTGAAACGTGTTTTGTCGCTGACCGCGCATGGCTGTGTCAGTTAGCATTTTTCGGTGTATTGGAGCTGCGAACGTGACAGATTCTCTTCGTAAGGTCTGGTCGAAAGAAGAGGGCCAAGACATCGTCGAATATGCCGCCGATGCTGGCAGTCCCTCTGGTGTTGGTGGTTGGCACGCTTCGCCTAAATCGGAGAAAATGCGAACAATGCATTCTCTGCGTCGGCCAGTTCAATTCAATGACCTCGGATCGGGTAGGCTATGCGAGTCGATTGTAAGCGTCAGAGGAATCCAGGCTGCGAATGTCTGTCGCGACAGAAACAACTATCGGGGTGAATTGGCCCAGCTGGCGGGAGTAGGACTGGACAGGCGTGACATGGGGACCTCTGCAAGTCCGGGAAGGATCGCACGCAGATAGTCACGCACAGAGAGCTTTAATCGACGACAGCTCTCCACAATCGAAAGAATGGCTGCAATCTTCGGCCCTGCTTGCGCACTTCCCATATGGATCCAATTCTTGCGCCCCACGCTACGGGACGCATCGAGTTCTCAGCCGGATGCTCAGTTCCAGTTCCGGATATTCCAAGAAACGAGTGAGCTTCTCCCATAGATGGAGGGTGGGTTTGCAGGCTTTGCCCAGGGCACTTGCCGGCACCGCCATAGCTCGGGCCGTTTCGATCTGCTGGCGAATGGCATCCAGAAGTGGTGTCGCGTTTTCCAGGCGCAGCGCTTGGCGGGCCGCCGCACTCAATCCTCGCTGCCGAGCCTCGCTGTCGATCGCAAACAAGTCATGGATACGTTCCACAATCGGTGTGGCCAGCGGATCTTTGGGATTTAACTCCAAGACCTTCCTAAAGTGGATGGCCACGTGGGACCAACAGGCGGCATGCACCAGGTTGGGACCACCGATCTCATCGTAGGCGGCGTAACCGTCGGTCTGGAGTCTCCCGTCAAAGTCTTCCAGAAACTGCTTCGGTCCATCCCGTCCCCGACTCAGACGGAAGTCAAAGACCACGGTTCCTCCAGGCCGCCCGTATTGCCCTAGGTAGCCTTGATGATGTTTTCCCCGACCGTCCTGCATCTGTACCGGCACGGGAGTTTCATCGGCTTGGATGTAACGGCCGCTGAGTAACTCTCTCCGCATGGCAGCGCTCACCGGGATCAGCAGTTCGCCCACCGTGAGTACCCAACCATCCAGCGTCGCGCGGCTCAGTTCTAAGCCCGTGTCCCTCTCCAGAATCGCACTGTGTCGGTACAGCGGAAGGTGATCCTCGGCAATGTCCATGTGCTTCTGGAGGAAACTCCCGCCCGTGGGACGGCTGGGCGCTTTGTGCATTCGCGGGCACGATGTCAGGCAACCTTCTCGCCAACATCAGGTACTGCGTTGATCAGATTCTTTACTTTTTCCCGGATGTTCAGCGTGATGTTGTGGATGCCATAGTCGGCGTTGTACTTCGCGAGAAACTTACCTTCGCAGTGGTATCCCTGCTTGTCCTGTAGAAGCTCGCCACGGCCCTCCATGAGGTACTGCGTGGTGTTGCTTGGCTTGAAGGATAGAGCTTTGTAGCACCAGTTGATGTCGGTCGTGGAGAAGCGGTCCTTCTTCCGGAGATGATGCTGAAGCCACGCGAACAACCGTAGACCATTCCTGCGGCAGAGAGAGGGGTATTGGAACACCATCGAAGACGATTTCCATTGGCACCTGGAGATTCTGCCTCAGATTGCCCGGATTACAGGATTTGAGTGGGCGTCTGGCTTTTTCTACAACCCAGTGCCGCCCGAAATAGCTACACGATGCCTCTCCTCCCTTGCAGAGACTTGACCGCCGAGGAATGACCTCAAACTTGGCTTTTAAGCGCGTGCTCGACCAGTTGCACACTCTGGGCCCACACGCGCCCGCCAACCTTTGCCGCTTCGGCCATCACGGCGTCGAAGGCTGCGACGATCATCCCTACCTCTTCATCTCCGATGATTAGAGGCGGCAGCAGTTTGATGATGTTCACATGAGGGCCAGCTACCTGCGTCAGGACGCCATGCTGTCGCATTAGCGCCATCACCACTAGTTGGGCAAACAACCCTTTCCGGGCAGTCTCTGCGGCAGTCCATGCCGCACGCAGCGACAGCGATCTGGGAGCCTTGAATTCAATCCCAATCATCAGGCCTTTGCCACGCACATCTGCGATCATCTCGTAACGTTCTTGCAAAGCTGCCAGCCCTTTAAGAAGTTTCTCCCCCACCGTTGCGCTGCGCCCGATTAGCCGTTCTTCGTCCAGAACATGAAGAGTGGCTAACCCGGCTGCCATGGCCAGTTCGTTCTGCCCGAAGGTCGTCGAATGCACTTGGCAGCGATCCAGAGCGCTGAAGGTCGCGTCGTGAATCCTGCGACGTGTGATAGTCGCGCTGACCGGGACATAGCCACCGCCAAGCGACTTGGACAGCGTAACGATGTCGGGTTCGAGATTCCAGTGCTCACAGCAGAGAAAACGTCCGGTACGCCCCATCCCGACCTGAACTTCATCGCAGATAAAGAGTGTGCCGTACTTGTGGCACAAGCGTTGGGCCTCCGGCAGATAGTTGTCGGCGGGGATGTACACGCCCTTGCCCTGAATCGGTTCGACGATGAGAGCGGCCACATCTCTTCGGCGCAGCTGGTTCTCCAAAGCGACGAGATCGTTCATGGCTACGGCATCGAACCCGCTCATCAACGGCTCAAACCCTTTGCGGAACTCCATTCCCCCGTTGAGGGCGAGGGTGCTCAGGGTCAATCCGTGAAACGCGTCGTCGAGGTAGAGCATGCGAGGCCGATTGGTTGCTGCGCGAGCGAACTTGAGTGCGGTGTCCACAGCGTCGGCACCCGAATTGGCAAAGAAGACCGCATCGAGTCCGGTGGGCATTCGCTTGACGAGTTCTTCGGCTAGCAGCCCTGCCAGCAGCGGACAGTCCATCTTGACCAAGTTAGGACGGTCAGCGGTGAGGACGTCTTGGATCGCCTGCTTGGCCACCGGGTGGCTGCGTCCCAGATTGAAGACGCCGTACCCCGACAACAAATCCAGATAGCGGTTGCCATCGGCATCCCACAAATAGGAGCCTTCTCCCCGGACGTATATCTTGTCGAAACCAATGATCGTCTGAACCCGTGCAAGGCTAGGGTTGATGTAACGCCTGTGCAAGGCGTACTGCTCATGCTTTTGCGTCTCCATGAGTTCAACAATCGAGAATGTCACGGTGCCCTCCTCGAATTACGCATGAATCTTAATAAAGCCGAGTGGCGATTTGCAGTACCGAGGCCAGACTTCCGGAGTAAAATCTGAGGCTATGACGAGACCAGTTGCTCTCAGTTCCGCATCGAAAACGCGGAAATCCCAACTGGGGCGTCCCATACTGCACGCGCCAATTCTAGCGACCGAGTTCGAGATGCGGGTCAGACAATTGCGACTTTCCCCCGAGATGTATGCCTTCTCGCACGAGTTGAGGAACTGGTGTGAGCGCAACCGGAATCGGGTCTATATACCGGAATGGCTGCTGGAGGAGTGGGGCATCTCGGTCGACCCGAACTTCAGCGATGCCGCCTGACCAGCCCGTTATCTCGATTTCAATCGTCTTCCAACAAAGGTGATGCACTCCAAATAAGCAAAGGGGTATCATTCCCGGCAATGCACGAAAGTGGCGAAATGCCCGCCCCTTGCTTGGTTTGGAAGGGAGGAAACCTCCGAACTAGGGCGGGCGGCTTTCACTTTATGTCCCGTTGGTGAAGTGGACACGATCTCATAGTAAGCGGATTTTGCCTCATAGCGGGCGAGGTACTTACGGCGTTCTTCTGGAACTACAGCAGTTTCGTAGCCCAAAACAGTGGGAGCATGTGTTGGTTATCCTTCACAAAATGGTGTGACTGTAGTCACTGATTTCCATGGTCTTTAGGCACCAGTATCGTTCGCATTCAAAGTAACGATTGGGTGGAGCCGATTTGTTTCCCGTCTGCGGCACTAGTTTCCTGGCCCACCCTTTCGGTCCCTAGGGCTAAAACAAGGAGCGGTTTCGGGGTCAGAACGGAAATCTCGGCAAAAACCGGAGACAAGGTGTAACGCGCAACTTGGATCCATTGCGGGTTCACGGAGGCTCTCATGCGACACCGACCGACAGTCTGGCTGGTAATACCCGTCATCGCCCTGGCGCTCTTGGGCGGCGTGCTGACGTGGCAACAGAGACACGGGCATAGCCGGTCATTTCTGGAAGGCGATCCCGTAAATGGTGCTTTCCTCTTTGAGGCGAAAGGCTGTTCGCATTGCCACGCCATCAGCGGATCAGGCGGGCACATCGCTTCCGATCTGGGCGGGGTAACCCCTTTTGGCAGTCCGAATCTCGGGGAGTTGGTCACCAGCATGTGGAACCACGCGCCCGACATGTGGCGGCGGATGCAAGAGGAGGGCGTGCAAATCGCCCCGATGAACGAAGGCGAAGTGAGGGATTTGTTCGCTTTCCTCTACCTCGCGCGCTACATAGACGAGCCGGGGGATGTAGCCCGAGGACGGCTGCTGTTCGAGTCCAAAGGCTGCATCCAGTGCCATGCCGTGCGTGGACAGGGCGGCAAGATCGGTCCGGACCTGGCAGCAATCTCCGGCATCGATACGCCGATCGAGTGGGCACAGGCACTTTGGAACCATGCTCCCGCGATGGAGAAGAACATGAGTCGGGTGGGGGTGTCCTGGCCGCACTTCGAAAAAAGTGAAATGAATGACCTCTTGGCCTACGTAAGGGAAGTGGTAGTGGGCCCGCGTTCCGAAGCCAAACTGCTGCCCGCCGATGCCAGACACGGCAGGGAATTATTCAATAAGTCGTGTGTGGTTTGCCACGCGGTGCATGGCGAAGGGGGTCACAGGGGTCCTGATCTTACCAGCGCCGGCCAATCGCCAATGAGCATGGTGCAATTTGCCGGCGTCATGTGGAACCACTCGCCGCAGATGTATCAGGCGATGAACGCCAGCGGCATCCAGCGTCCGGTCTTTGGGGGCCAGGAAATGGCGGACCTGATGGCGTTCTTCAACAGCTTGCTTTACTTTGAGGCAAATGGATCGGTCGAGGCAGGCCGGGAACTGTTCACGTCGCGCGGTTGCGGTCGCTGCCATGGAACCAACGCTCAGGGAACCTCGCTCGGGCCCGCGTTGGGTGGACGCGGAAGATACTTCAATTCTGTCGCGCTCGCGGCTGCTTTCTGGCGCCATGGCCCGGAGATGTACCGTCGAACGGAAACCCTAGGCATCCCCTGGCCCAAGCTGCAGGAAAATGACCTAGGCGACCTGTTCGCGTTCCTCAATGCCAAACGCGAGTAGCGCCAGAATTGAAAATCCCCGGAGATGGGTATTAAAGGACTGGCGGAGAGGGAGGAATTCTACTAACGTCGGATCTCGCAGCTCTCGGTCAGCACGACTTCCAAACGGTCCTACGATTTAGTTAACTGCCGCAGTGTACTCGCTACTGTGACATCCAGGTAGCTTGTCGGTTCTAAAAAAGCTTGTGAGTACCAGCCCCGCGTCGGAGCATCGTTGCTCGCGGGATTGGACGCTCACCCGTCGTCGGATCGAGAGCGCGATGGCCAGGATTCGCGGCAAGCATCATGCTTGAGGTTACTTATGAGTGCACACCGGCATTCCAGCGAGTACACAAATAACGAAGATCATGGCTGTGGCAAAGCCTTCCGCCCGTCGAGCCATAATTTGTAGCTCACACCGAGCGCACCGCTGAGCAACAACTCTCCCTCTTCGGACATCCCGGCAGGGTGCGACCGACCGGCACAGCCCGTATCGGCTCTCCCACAGCACGGCCCGCAGTAACGCGAAGGTGATCAGTGCGCATCAGTTCCGTGCCCTGGTTTTGGGACACACCTACTTACACCGCCATGGAATGGGAATTCAGTTCCGACGTGGAGAGTTTTCCGGGTTCGAGATGACGAGAGTTAGAGCCACCATCCGTGGTCTCAATGCTGCTTCCGGCTGCTGTTTTGCAAGGCGGCGGGTGATCCGCGTCACACCGCTTATTGTCCGATGTCATTGACCATGAGGGAAAACTGTGTCTAATTTACACTAATTTTGTCGGGCGTCACGGACTCCGACGAAGGGCGATGAGTTGGCCGTCACTTCTAACACTGATTTCAGTGGAAGAGATCTGACAGGAACCACGTCCGCGACAACAATTTGTCCCGCAACCGTACGCCCGACTTCTGGACCTCTTTTCGTAACGTCCGA
>JASHSL010000221.1 GCA_030040855.1 Terriglobales bacterium | reverse complement strand
CCGGCACAGTTCCGCGGGGAGGGTTCACTCCATAGCAGTCGTCGGCGCTCAACAGAGCCGCAAGCGTTCCTCGAGGGGAGGCCGATGCAAGTTGCGCTTGCCTAGCTTCTCCAGCACTCACCCAATAGGCTGCCAATCCCCACAGACTATCTTCCTCTCAGCCACTGGCGAGAATCGCTAGGCTTTCATTGGTGACGCTATGAATCTCTGGAAGGGTTTCGTAACAGGCTCTTAGTCTCTATGCTTATCATGGAAATCGGTGCCAAAGTGAAATTCGGACTTGGTACCGGTAACCTTGACTGGCACCTCGGTCCCGGCGCCATTCTTGTGGAAGAACGGGTTCACTGGTTTTAACAGGACGGACTTCCAGCCGCTAACCAGCTGCGAAACTTTGGCGTCCAGGCGCACTTTGCCACGGAAATCGAACTGGCTTCCGTCCATGTTGTAGGTGCCGGCGAGGTTCAGCCGCGCGCCCGGCACCTGAAATTGAAGTTGCGAAAATGATACAAGACCTTGGAGGACATGAAAGGTGCCGCTGACCTCGGAGTCCACGTTCTCGGAAGGGTTGCCCTGAGCCAGCTTTGGTTTCCCCTGGCTGCGCAAGCTGAGAGCATCGACTTTGTCTTGGATCTCTGGGTTCGTAAATTGTGCCGCCGCCACCTGGAACGTTCCCGCCAACTGCAAACGATCGCTAAGGTCGGGCTCGCCGGGTGGCAGGTCAAAATTGGTCTTTAGCCCCATCGTCCCCGTCATGACCGGAGGATCCCTTCGGAGCGCCAGTTTTAGCAGGTCTTCGATCCTTCCCTGGTCAATGACCACCTCGAGTTTTACCTGGTGACCCTGGGGTTGCATGGTCCGCACTACCGACCCTGTGGCCACCAGCCAGGAGTCGAGAAGTTTCGCCTTGACGGGCTGGAGGTAGGTGTCTCCGCTGGTTCCGTCAACGATGGCATGAAAGTCTGTGTGCAGGGGCACGGGCCTGCCGCTGATGGCAATGCGGAAATCTGGAGTGTCAGTTGAACCATCCACCGCAATGTGATCGAGCGTGCCGACGTACTTTCCTGTAGACGATAAGATCCCACCGATGCCCTTAATGGTGCTCAAATCGGCATTGCTAAACGAATACGCGCCTTCGATTGGGGTGTCGCGCGGGCTGTCCGCCTGCCAGGGACCAAAACTCCCACTGGAATGAATGTTCCCCACTGGCTTGGGATTAATCAGGTCCGTCTCAAAATGCATCGGCTCGTTCGGGCCAACCCGAGTCATTTTCAGCCGCTGGATGGCGAATACACGCGGCGGCTTGCCCGGCTTCTCGGTGTTGATGACCAGCTCCGCCGTGTCTGAGACCAGGTTGTCCACCACAATGCTTATTTTTCCTCCCTGCGGCGCCACGTTCTTCATCTCCGCCCGCCGTTCCTTGGCCGGTACATTCAACTGCAATCCCTTCAGGTACACAGTGTTGACATGTACCGGCGAGTAAAAAAGATGCCAAATCCCGATATGGAACCGGAATTCGCCGACGGCGATAACGGGCCGAGCGGCCGGCTGGTTGGCGGGCTGGTCGGTTTCGCCGAAGATGCGCAAGCCCGCTCCAGAAACCTGAAAATCGGGGAATATAGACACATGAAACTCGTCGAGCTCAACTTTGCTTTTGAAGCGTGTGGAAAGGGTTTCGATCACGTGCTTCTGCAGGATGGGCTGAGCGCGCTCGATTACCCAGCCGACTGCCGCTACGATGACGGCGAGCGGAACTAGGATCAAAACGACCACCCATGGTCTGGGCCGCCAATGACTAGTCATGCGGACCTTCGCACAGGGAAACCCTCTCCTCTGTTTGGTCGGCTAAGGATATCATCCTGGATCTGACGCCGGGAGCGACTCCTGTCGCTTCCCCGAACCTGCGATTTAACGAGCGGCGAGCCGCGAATACCCATTTCCGTTCCGCTCGAGCCCGCGAGTGTGGATTACGCTAGGGCGCGTGAGGCGCGTGAGCTTACCCTTGACACTCACCGCGGCTCGCAGTGATCTTCGCTTCCCCCATCGGGTTCCTGCAGTCCTCTCCGAAGTCGCGATGTATCCCGGAGGATACCATGCGCAGATCGCTTTGCTTCGCCACGATGGTTTTATCTTCATTTTCCACCACCGTCGCGCAACCATCCCCGGCAAACAAAGCGCCGGATAATTTGGACAAACCCAGAGTCTTCATCACCGACAGCCAGTCCTAGGAGTACATCTCCAACAGCGGCGGCGCGGCGGGGGCATTCGTCGTCTCATGGCAGTGGCGGCGCCCGTCCGCAGACCGCCGAGATCGTCAAAACCTTTGGCCAGCGCTGCCGCAGGTCGTGACCAACAACAAGATCGACATATCAGACTACGTCGTGGTGCTCGATCACGAAAGAGTTTTGTCCGGCACAAGAATAAAGTTGCCGTGTTCAACCGCATCAGCGGAGACTCCGTGGTCAACAAATCCACTCTGTCCCTCGGAGGCTCGGTTCCAAGCCCGCCCGATCCAAAACCTGTTCCCCCCGCCACAATCCATGCCGCGGCGGATGTCCCGGCCGAACCGGGCTCAGCCGAACCAGGGCCGACAACCATGACGCAACTGCAAATCTCCTCCACGCCCGACGGCGCGGTATCGAAATCGACGGCCACTCCCTGGGGAGCACTCCCTCTACGGTGGGAGCCGCCGCCGCTTAGCACCAAATCTCCTGGAAGAAAAGTGGCTTCAAACCTTGGGAGCGGAAGATTACTGTCTCGACCGGCCAAATCAAGGTAAATGCCGCGTTAGAGCCGAGTCGAAATAGAAGCCACCGTATCAAGAGAGTCTTCTTGGCTTCGTCCAACTCAGCACAAACCCCTCGCTCATTGCCAGCCGCCGCCGAGAGCTTGGTAGAGCTCGACCAATGCGATCAGTTCGTTACCTTCGGCTTGTGCCAGTCCAAGTTCTGCATTGAAGGAATTTGTTTCGTTCGTGAGCACTTCTAGGTAGTCGGTCGTGCCGGCTTTGAAGCGAACCTCGGACAGCCGAGCAGCGTCCTGCGCTGATTGCAACAATTGCTCCTGTTGAATCCGGAACTCGCGGTTGTCACGATATGCGACCAGCGCGTTCGAGACGTCGCGAAATGCCGCTTGAATGGTTTGCTGGTAAGCAAGCAAAAACTGCTCCCGTTGCGCCTCGCTGAGGCGCACGTTGGACTTGATGCGTCCGCCCTCAAAGATAGGTTGGGTCAAAGATGCGCCGAAATTCCACAGCCCCGCCGGACCGGTAAAAAGAGCCGTGAGTGCGGGCGTTTCGAACCCGGCTGTTCCCGTCAACGTGATTTGTGGAAAATAGGCTGCGCGGGCTACACCGATCTGTGCGTTGGCAGCGATGAGGTTCTGCTCCGCTTCGCGGATATCCGGACGGCGCTCCAGCAGGGACGAAGGTAAGCCCGCGGGCACTTGGGGCGCATGGGGCTCCTCGGTCAGCTTCAACCCCCGGGGAATGTCACCGGGGTTTTTGCCCAAGAGAATACTAAGGGCATTTTCCTGTTGCGCGACCTGCCTTTCAAAATCGGGGATTTCTTCCCCTGCCGTATATACCAACTGCTCCGACTGTCGTACATCGAGCAAGGAACTGAGCCCGTGCTGCTCGAGCGTCTGCGTCAGTTTCAAAGACTCGCTTCGCGAAGCGAAGGTTCGCTTGGAAATTTCTAGCTCGAGATCGAGCTGGCGAAGCTGAAAATAGGCGGCGGCAACATTCGCAACCAGAGTGGCCATCACCTGCTTTCGAGCCCACTCATTCGCGAGCAGGTTGGCTCGTGCAGCTTCGCTGGCGCGGCGATAGCGTCCCCAAAAGTCCAGATTCCATGCCGCCGATGCGGCGACCTGTCCTAGGCTTACCTCATAGGAGGGGATGGGTCCGACTCTCGGGCTGCGCTGATCAGCCAACGCGCCCCCCGCTGCCAGAGAAGGATATTGATCCGCCCGGGTAATGCCGAGTTGAGCCTGGGCTTCGAGGACGCGGGTCGCCGCAATACGAAGGTCGTAGTTGTTCTTCAGGGCTGTGCGGATCAGGTTTCGTAGCTCCTCGTCCTGAAAAACGTCCCACCATTTCTCATCCCCCAGAGACGCCGTTGTTGGCTGTACGGTTCCGCCGGTTGGTCCCGAGGTTGCGGGCGGGGCTTCGCTCGAAGCGCCTCGATAGGTGACGGGGACATCGATGGCGGGGCGCTTGTAATTCGGCCCGACAGCGCAACCGCTCCAGACCAGCACAGAAAGCAGCATTGATAGCGAGGCCCTGGTCATTCGAGTCATGTCAGTCTCCGTTGCTTTCCTCGAATGCGTAGTCCGGAATCGCTTCGGACCGCGGCTCGCGACTGGAGCGGAAGAACGAGAAGCGGTCCAGCACCTTTTCCTGCAATTCTTCGAGATAGAGATAGATTGCGGGAGTAATGAATAACGTGATGAACTGCGAAACCACCAACCCACCCACAACCACTAAGCCCAGGGGTCGGCGTGAAGACCCGTCCGCACCGTAGCCCAACGCAATTGGCATGGCGCCGAGCAGGGCCGCTGCCGTCGTCATCATGATGGGGCGGAAGCGCTCCATGCTGGCTTCGTGGATGGCTCGATCATCAGGAACTCCGTGGCGCACACGCTGTTCGGCAAAATCCACGATCATAATGCCGTTCTTTTTCACGATGCCCATGAGCATGAACATGCCGATGTAGGCGTACAGGGAAGCTTCCGCCCCGAAAATCCAAAGTGTCAGCAGGCCACCCAGCAATGCAACCGGCAGGGATGAAAGTACGGTGATCGGGTGCAGATAACTCTCGTAGAGGATGGCGAGAATGACATACATGACAAACACCGCAACCAGCATCAGAATCGCGAGGTCAGAAACTGTGTCTTGAAAGGTCAGAGCTTCTCCTTGCAGCGCTCCCTCCACTCCGGAAGGCAGCATCTGCTTGGCCGCTGTCTCCACGAATTGAGTTGCCGGACCGATCGCGTAGCCGGGCTTCAAATTGAAGAACATGGTCACGCTGGTGAACTGATTGATATGGTTGACAGCCAGAGGACCGATCACCGGATGCCAGCTCGTCAGCGCATTCAGCGGAACCATGCGCTGACCATCGTCGCTCTTGATATACAGCTTGCTCAGATCTTCGGGCGTGGAACGCTGATCGTCGGCTACCTCCAGGATCACCTGGTATTGGTCTGTCGCCTTCTTGATGAGATAGCTGTAGTTCTGAGAGTAAGCGTCATGGAGAAGGGTCAGAATCCGCGTCTCGGAAACACCGTAGAGCTTCGCCTGATCCCGCAGAATATCCACTTGCAGATTGGGTGTGTGATTGTAGAGATCAGAGTTTACAAACAAAAATCCGGGGTACTGATGCATCTTCGCCAGCATCCTGTTAGCCGTGGCATAGACCTCGTCGGGATCGATGCCTGACATCGCATAGGCGAATTGCCCCTGCGCATTGGCGGTAGCGCCGGTGCTGATTTCCAGCGCAGGATTGGGCTGGAGAAAAGCGACTACGCCGGGAACGGAATTGGCAATGCCACCCATGAGCTGTCCGGCTACTTGGGCGATCGGAGGCCGCTGCGACGGATCCTTCAAGAATGCGATCAAAAAGGCTTGATTGGATCCCAGGAATTGCGCGTTCCCGCTCATGGTGAAAGTGCTGCGTACGGCGGGATTCGCTTTCATGATCTTTTCCGCTTGCGTCTGATACGCGTGCATTTGGTCGGGGGACGATCCTTCCGGAGCCACCAGGACACCGCGAATGAACGAACTGTCGCCTACGGGCAGGAATGCCTTCGGGACTCGATAGAAGAGGTATCCCGTACCCAGCAGGCAGACCAGCCAGGCGACTGCCGAAATCCAGCGGTAGCGCAGAAAAAACCACAGATGCCGGCCATAAACATCCAAAACTCGGCGTTCCATTGCGCCGAAGACGCGCTCCATCCAGGTTTTCTTCGCGCCCGCCCCACGGTTGCTCAACAGCCTGGAAGTCATCAAGGGTGTAAGCGTCAGAGAGACGATGCCGCTCGCCAGGATGGAAATCACAATCGTGATCGAGAACTCACGGAAGATGCGTCCCATCAATCCACTCATAAACACCAGCGGAATAAAGACCGCGGCCAGCGAGAGGGTCATCGCTAAGATGGTGAAACTGATCTCTTTTGCCGACTCGAGTGAAGCCTCGAAGGCACTGCGGCCCTCTTCCATGAGGCGCACCGTGTTTTCGAGAAACACGATGGCGTCGTCTACCAAGAATCCGATGGCCAGCGTCAACGCCATCAGAGAAAGGTTATCGAGGCTGTAACCCAGACCCTTCATGGCGATGAAGGTCAACAATAGCGACAAAGGCAAAGCCACGGCGGGAATTACCGTGTCGGTAGCCCGTCCGAGGAAAACAAAAATTACCATCACCACCAGCACAAAAGCGATACACAGCGTTGTCTGCACGTCCTTGATTCCGGTGACAATGGTTCGCGACCGGTCGTAGGCAGGCACGATAAGAACCGAACTCGGAAGCTGCGATTGAATATTGGGCAGGATGGCCCGCACGGAGTTGGCCACATCAACCGCGTTCACTCCGGCCCGGCGAAACACAGCAACCACTACGGTAGCACCTGGCTGCGGATATCCTCGCACCCAGAAACGCATATCGATGCGCTCGTCCTGCACGCTCTGCCGGGCGCTTGCGACGTCCTTCAGGTAAACGGGCGCGCCATTACTCTGGCCCACGATCAGCTCGTCGTATTGATCAGCCGTCATCAACTGCCCTTGCGCTTGCAGCAGGAATGTGCGATGTGGGCCGTCAACCTGACCGGCCCCCGTGTAAGCCGTACCGTTCTTAATCGCGTTGGTTAGATCCTCCAGCGTGATATTGCGAACCGCCATCTTCGAGGGATCGCCCTTGATTCGCACCGCCGATTGCGTGCCGTAAACCGCGACCTGGCTGACGCCAGGCAGAATGCTGATTCGCTCCCCTACTTGGGTATTCGCATAGTCGTAGAGTTGCCCTTCCGTCACCGTGTCGCTGACCATAGCGATGTACATGATCGGCTGGTCATTCGGGTTGGTCTTGGTAAAGGTCGGAGGACTTGGCAGATCGAGAGGGAGCTGCCCCGAGGCTCGCGTGATCGCGGCCTGTACGTCAGTGGCTGCGCCGTCGAGACTCTTGTCCAAATCGAATTGCAGCACGAAGCTGGAATGGCCCTGCGTGTTGTTCGAGGTCACCAACTCCAGCCCCGGAATCTGCATGAACTGACGTTCGAGCGGAGTGGCGACATTGTTCGCCATCGTTTCCGGCGTAGCACCGGGATAGTTGACCTGAACCTGGATGACGGGGTAGTCGATCGCCGGCAGATCGCTGACCGGCAAGCGAAAATATGCAAAAACTCCAAACAATAGCACCGATACAGTCAGTGCAACGGTCATGACCGGACGCCGAATGAAAAGCTCGGAGAGATTCACGACTGCCCTCTTGAAACCGCATTGTCGTCAGCGCCGGCGTTTGTGTTCGTGCCATCTGGGGACGAACTATCCACACGTACTTTTCCCCCTGGCCGTACTAACATCTGGCCTGCGAGAACCACGCGCTCGTTGGGCGCAACCCCTTCGGCCACAACAATCTGCTCACCTTGTCTTTGCCCAAGCCTCACCGGACGAAGCTCCGCGGTGTCATCAGACTTCACCACATAGACAAACGGACCCCGCTGGCTGATCTGTGTGGCCTGGTTTGGAATCAGCACCGCGGCCTTCTGCGTGCTCAAAATGAGCTTCACATCTACGAACTGGCCTGGCCAGAAGTGGCGGTCAGAATTGCTCATCGTGGCCCGCAGGTTCACCGTGCCCGTGCCGTTCTGCACAGCGTTATCCAGAAATTCGACCCGCCCGATTCGTGCCGCATTTTCCGGATCAGAAGGCAGACGTACGGCTGCTTTTAACACGCCGCGCGCCATCTGCTTTTGAACTGCCGGCAGGTCACCTTCCGTAATGGTGAAGATGGCATAAATCGGATCCAGCCGTTGAATTGACAGCAAGGAGGTAGCATTCGCCTGAACGACATTCCCTACATCCACTAGGCGGGCGCCGGCTCTGCCGTCAATGGGAGAATGAATGTAGCAGTACTCGAGATTCAGGTTTGCCGTTTCGAGAGCCGCTCTATCGGCGTCCACCTGCGCCTGATCCACATCGACGGCATTCTTTTTGGTGTCGTAATCCTGCTTCGAAATCGCGCGCTCTCCAATGACCTCCTGGTCGCGTGCGAATTGGATCTTCGCCAGGTCGAGCGCCGCTTTTGCCTGGGCCAGAGTCGCTTGAGCTGAGTCGACCTGCGCCTTGTAAGGTCGCGGATCGATGACGAACAGGAGCTGGCCTTTCTTCAGGTTCTCGCCGTCCTGAAAATGACGCTCCATGATGCGACCTCCGACCTGCGGTGTCGCCGTGACCGACTCGAAGGCTGCGTTCCTACCAATTTCATCGAGGTATTGCGGCACGTCCTTCACCGTTGCCTTCACGACAGTGACGAGCGGTGCAGGCATGGCTGGCGCTGCCTGAACGTTAGTCTTGCTGCAGGCTACCATCGTCATTAGAGCGAACACTGCCGCAGTCACAGCCAAGGTTTTCTTCCGCACGGTCAGGTAAGTCCTCGCCAAGGTATTCATTCGAAGCCCCCTTCTCAATCTGTCTGGTTCATGCCGAAACTAAGTGCGAAGCAAGTTCATGGTGTCGTACGGCTCTGCCGGCGTCGGGAGGCGGTGGCTCCTGCGAGATGCTTGCCCGCCGGACGCGCAGCTCTGCTGATCTTCCGATTCGCTCGAGCGCACCAATTCGCGCCGCCATCACCTCCTCACCTGTGCAGCCCAGAAGAAGGGAGCACTCCTGATCGGAGTAGCGTTCGAGCACGGCCATCACGAAAACAAAGCGGTCGAACGCCGGCAGCTCGACAAGGACGCTGATTGGCGCCGGCTCGGTGGCGGCATCGCGCACCGCACCGTCAGAGACAGCACTCGCGATCTCGCCACCAAGCGGCCGCGGCCGGAGCATTTGAATCGCATTCCGAAGGATCATCCGGCGGGCCCACGATTGTGCCCACTCCTTGAAAACAGGATTACCTTTGGTCGAGTCCTCGAGGCCCGAAACAAAACACTTCTCGGCGGTCGCATGATCACCAGTCAGCAAGAACGCCAGCTGGTACAGACGGGTCATGTGGTTCTTGAAGATCCAGCAGAAATCCGCCTCCGTCGCGTATGCCGTGGGGTCTTGGTTGGCGATTTTTCTTGTGCAGAGCATCACTACCTCCATCTTCCGGTTAAGTTCGAATCGACTGGAAAGTTCAGAGTAGCTTACGGTTGCATCGGCATCTGCGCGCGAGTTGCTTCAATACGTGCTTTGTGAGGACGCCCCCACAGGAGAATTTCGCCCCATCGCTCATCAACTTCAACAGCGTGTTTTCTCCATCCGGACCGATCAGGGTGACGTTGGTGAGATCGATGACCAGCTTTCGACCCTGAAGCTGTTGTCCTGCGCTGCTCCAAGCCCTCTCCAGCTCTGTCGTCCACGGACGAACCAGCGTGCCTTCGAGAACCAGCCTTCGCTGACCGTGTGTCTCAACAATCGAGATCTTGAACATCGAAGCCGTGCGCCTCGTAATCGACCGGAGGCAACCCGGGTGCCGAAGGTGAGTTCTTCGCAGATCGTCGATAAACCGTTGAATTCAACGGGAAAGAGAAAATGGTAGCAACCGAGGACGCCGAGAAGTGTCGATGTCAATTTCGACACGTGACGACGCCGGCGACACAAACGGTGTCCCGTGAAGCGAGCACCAGGACGAACCGAAAGCGTCTAAGCTACGGGATCAGGAGAGTCTGTGCGGGTCGATTGCCAGCTTCTTCATGCGCGAGATCAGGGTCGTGCGTTTGATGCCCATGCGCATGGCGGCGCCCTGCGGGCCGGCAACGCGGCCGTTGGTCTCTCTGAGGATGCGCACAATCTCCTCTCGTTCGCTGGCTTTCTGAGTTCCCGGCGCGGGAGCGCTCCTGCCATTGCCGCCCAACTCGCCAACTGGCACTTGGAGCGCGGAACCATGGGTCAAAATCACCGAGCGTTCGATGAAGTTTTCGAGCTCGCGAATATTTCCCGGCCAGGGCCAAGCGGCTAGCTTCTTCATGGCGGCTGCGGGAATGGATTCGATCTGTTTCTCCATGCGTCGGCCGTATTTTTGCGCGAAGTAGCGCACCAGGAGTGGAATGTCCTCGGGACGCTCCCGCAAAGGTGGGATGCGAATGGGAAAGACGTTCAGGCGATAATACAAGTCGCTACGAAACTCGCGGCTCTCGATCATCTTCTCCAGGTCGCGATTCGTGGCGGCCACCAATCGAACATCCACCTTCTTTGTGCGCGTGCTGCCCAGGCGTTCAAACTCTCGTTCCTGCAGAGCGCGCAGTAGTTTTGGCTGGATCTCGATCGGAATGTCCCCAACTTCGTCGAGAAACAAGGACCCTTGGTCGGCCAGCTCAAGGCGACCGATCTTCTGCGAGATGGCGCCGGTGAACGCCCCCCGTTCGTGGCCAAAAAGCTCGCTCTCCAGCAGCCCGGTGGGAATCGCGGCACAGTTCAGCTTCACAAAAGTGCGGTCTTTACGCCGGCTTCGATCGTGGATGGCGCGGGCAATTAATTCTTTTCCGGTTCCGGTTTCGCCCAGCAGCAGTACCGTCGAATCGCTCGGAGCCACCTGGTCCACCAGGTTCAGAACATGGCGAAGAGCTGAGCTTTGGCCGACAATTCCTTCAAAGTCCATCTCCCCGCGGATCTCGTCCTCCAGATACAACTTCTCCTGTGCCAGCCGGTTCTTTAGGTCGGCAATCTCGCTGTACGAGACTGCATTCTCGACACCGATTGCCACCTGATTGGCAACCTGAGTCAGGAACGCAACCTCTTGGTCGTCGAACGCGTTCTCCTCGCGTCTGGCAACCGCCAGGACCCCGAGCAACCTGTTGCGGCTGACCAAGGGCACATCGCAGAACGAATTGAGGCCTTCCGCCGCCGCCTTGCGGTACATCTCCTGTGGAATCGCAGTTGGATCGAGACGGTTCACAACCATTGGCTTCCGGCTCTTGAACGAGTCCCCAGGCAGGGTGCCTTCAATCGGGACTCGGGAACCCTCGGTAAAGATTCCCCGGCTCTCAGGGTAATCAAGCGCATGTACGCGTAGGTGTGTGCCTTCTGCATCCGCCAGCATGATCGCCGCCGCATCGCAATGCATCACCCGACGCACGCTCGCGGAGGCGGCATGCAGAACATCGTGAAATTCCAGGTTCGACACCAACTGATTGGTCAGATCGAGAATCAGCTTCAGCTGGTCCTGGACCCGCTGGGAAACGTAGAAGTTCACGGCAGCATCGATGGCCAAGCCGATCTGATCTGCCGCCAACTCGAGAAAGCGAACTTCCTCTGCATCGTAAGCATTGGGATAAAACCTGCCCAGGCTCAGCACACCCAAGCGGCGCTGGCCTCTGGTTAATGGCAGGCTGCAGGTTGATCGAATGCCCAGTCTGGCCAGGAAGAGCCCATACTTCTTGAATCGCGTCTCCCGGCTCCAATCGGCGATCACCACACACTGGCCGGACTCGTGCGCTTGCGGGATCGGGGAATCGTCCAGCGAGAAATCGTGCTCGGACGTAAGGTCGATTCTTTTGCCATTGGCTTCGAGCAGCGCCCAAGCGGGCGTATTCGTCTCTCTCTCAAAGGCAACCAGGTGCAAGCAATCGAACGGTGTAACCTCGCGCAGTTTCTCGACCAGCGTGTCGGAGGCACCGCTGCAATCACAGCACGTGGCAATTGCGTTGGCGGTGCGCAGTAATGCCAGGTAACGTTCCTCTTCTACCCTTGGAGAGACCGTCGGTGCCGTGACCATTACCTCTATCCAGTTCGAATCGGTGTTTGCTTATCCTCTGGTTGTAACGCTGTTTTCCCGTAGAAACAGGAAGCGATTTATGCATGATCTGATGCCGAGACAGGACGCAAGGTTTCGGAAAGTGTCGGTACGCTCGACATCTGTCGAAGACATTGTCGAACGGCTCGACAAGGCGCCCTTGAACGCTTTCCGCTACAACACTCGAGCCCCGGTGTATCAACGGGAACCGGGCGACTGCGGCGGGTCCGTTCCGCTTGGTACATGACGTGCTTGAGGGAATTGGAGTGCGGACTCGGCAGCGCAAGCGTTGCGACTTTCGAGGGCTCCGCAAAACTTTTATTAGGAGAGGTTAAGCATGCGTCAAATTGCGCGGATCGTTGCCAGCACCGTTCTTTTCCTGCTTTTCTTGGAAGTCAGCGCTGTGGCTCAGGAATCTCGCTCGGAGATCGGTTTGCAGGGAACAGGATTCTTCACCAAAGATACGACGGGCGAAGGGACAACACAACACCCCACCAACACCGGAGGCTTTCTCATCGGATATCGGTACGCTCTGAACCGGTGGCTGGCAGCCGAAGCCGTCTACGGCTATGACCGGAACACGCAGCAATACTTTGCCCCCGTCGCAGTCTC
>JASHSL010000220.1 GCA_030040855.1 Terriglobales bacterium | reverse complement strand
CGAGGGACCGGACCCCGAGAGCCTCGGCAAAAAGATTTGCGAGCGCACGCTGCCATGCCGCAACCGAGAACCTTTGCGCGGACCCGGTCGAACCGCTGGCAAACCCGGAGAGGAAGGTCAGACTGTGAACCTAGAACGCGGGCGAGGAGGGCCGTCGCGAGGCGAACGACCCTTTTCGGCGAGGTGGGGGGACTAGTTAAATGCCTTCACCGCTGCGGCCTCATCATCCTTCACGTCAAAGACGGTGTAGAGCTTGGTGATTTGCAGCAGATCGTGGACTTTCTTGGTCAGGTTCAATAATTTGAGCTCACCGCCCTGATTGCGCACCGTGGTGAATGCGCTCACTAACTCACCGATGCCCGAGCTGTCGATATAAGTGACGTCGCCCAGGTTGAGCAAAATTCTCTTTTGCCCTTTGGCAAGCAGATCGCGGACCGTATCGCGCAGAATCACGCTGCCTTCGCCCAAGGTGATCCGGCCACTGCAATCTACGATGGCGACGCCATCGATCAGACGGGTGCTAGTCCTCATGCTCACGGGGAAACCTCCTTACCGGCCCTGGCGGAGCCAGGGACGTGCTTAACGAGTTTAATTTCCGTGCCCGTCTGGGACGGGCTAATCTGCACCTCGTCCATGAACGAGCGGATCAAAAAAATACCTCTTCCGGAAGCCTTCAACAGATTCTCCGGCGCCAAGGGGTCGGGAATCTTGGTCGGGTCCAGGCCCTTTCCCTGGTCGCGAATCGTGATCACCAGATCCTGAGTGGTCCTTTCGAAATCGAGTTTTACCTTCTTGTCCGGATCGTAAGCATTGCCATGGAGGACTGCATTGACTGCGGCTTCGCGCACTGCCATCGAAATCTGGATCACTTCGTCGTCGCCAAAGCCGGCTTCCATTGCGATGCGACTCGCTGCCTGCTCGGCGCTGTCAACCGTCTGCAGCGTCGAATCGAGCGTATACGAGACCCGGTTTGTGGTCATGGCTAAGACCGATGAAGACGAATACTCCCCCGCCACCCCTCGCGATCTAGAATCCTAACCGTACGACCCTGGCCGCGATCGGACCAAGCTGCCCCTCTGGCGAACCGTTAGTTTCGCCTTTGCCCTTGGAAATGTCAACGCAACCCAGGCCGGTCCGCCAGCCCTCGGGGCCAAGGAGCCTGGGGTCCTCGCCGGCGGGTGGGAGAAGAAAGTCTTGTGCGCCCTCCAACAGGCCCGCGGTTGCTCCGGCTGGTGCCTGATCCGCTGCTTTCACCCGGTGGTTGGAGAAGACCAGCATTCGAGGCTCCCGGAGGTGGCGAATCATTCAGGCGGGAGAAGATGCGCAACCAGGTGTAGGCGGTTGGATCGATCCTCGATGCTCTGCAGTAACTCCTGCGGGCGATCTGGATTCTTGTCGGGCACTTGGGTATGCTCTGAGCGATGGTGACCCTCGCACTTACCGAGCTGCTCGGTCTGCCGGTCTTCGATTCCGCGGGCCCGGCCGGGCGGGTGCGGGAACTGGCGATTGCGCCAGCCGAGGATCGCGCCCGCATCGCGGTGTTGATCGTGCGCACCAAGACGGGGGACCGGGTACTTCCGTTCAGCTCGATCAGCTCCATGGATGGCGGTCTGCGCACCGACAGTCAAGTTTCCAGTTGGCCGATGGCAAACGGATCCGAGGGGCTCTTTCTCCTCAGCCGCGACTTACTCGATCAACAAATTATTGATGTCCACGGACGCAAGGTGGTCCGAGTCAACGATGTTGACCTGAGCCAAGACACGACCAACAAGCAACCCGTACTCAGAGTCATTGGCGTCGATATCGGGGCGCGTGGTGCCATCCGCCGCCTGTTAAAAGGCGTGTTCCCGCCTGCGGCGCTGCGAACCTTGCTTCATAGGATTCCGGAACACCCCATTCCGTGGGAGTTTGTGGACCTCATCGAAACCGACCCGGCGCGGCGGGTGAAGCTGAAGATCTCCCTGGATCGTCTGGCGCGTCTGCACCCTGCCGATATCGCCGACATCGTCGAAGAATTAGCTCCCGACGAGCGGGAAGCGTTGTTTGAGACCCTCGACGAGGAAATCGCTGCCGAGGCTCTCGAGGAAGTCGACCCTAAGGTCCAAAAGGCCATCGTCGAATCACTTCCTTCCGAGCGCGCCGCCGAAATCGTCGAGGAAATGAACCCCGATGCTGCGGCCGACCTGCTGGGGGATCTGCCGGAGGAACGAACCTCGGAAATTCTGCAAGAGATGGCCCCCGAGGAGCGCCAGGAGGTGTCGGGCCTCCTCGAATTCCCGGAGAATACCGCCGCCGGACGCATGAATACGGAGTACTTGGCGCTGGGCGTACGTGCCACGGTGGAGGATGCGGTCGAAGCCTTGCGGCATTTCGAGGGCGGGATCGAAACGGTGAGCACGATTTATTTGGTGGACTCGCGAGGCACGCTCGCCGGTGCCGTTCCCTTGGCCAAACTGGTGCTGGCTTCGCCGCAGCAGCCGTTGTTGTCTCTAACCCAAGAGCCCCTGATTTCCTGCAACCCCAGCGCCAACGAGAAAGAGGTGGCCGAGTTGTTCGACAAATACAACCTGCTCACCTTGCCGGTAGTCGATGAAAACAAGCGCTTAACCGGGGTGATCACCTCCGATGACGTGATCAGTTTGCTGCGCGCCAAATTGTAAGCTCACCTCATTCGAACCGACTCGAGTACCCAAGCCAGGAACAGCCTTGCTCCGGGGATGGTGAGCGGCTAGCAAGAAGCATCCGGCTTCGCGCGAGTCGGCTACGGTCCGAACGAAACCCCTTCCTTAAACCGCCAGGGTCATCACGATCCCCGGTGGGTTTCGAGGTGCCGCGGGCGCTCCTAACCCCCCGCGAGCCGATTTTTGCCCCGCCCGGCTTGAAGAGCGCGGCTTGTTGGCTCATCCCGCAGATCGAAGATTTCTTCCTGTTCAGATTGGCTGACTCCGTTTATTCTGTTGCTCGCTTCACCGTTGTATCGCTTTATGTCTCGAACTTGTGCCCATGAGATTCCTAAGACGCTGGAAGACCCGGATCCTGCTGTTCTTTGCCGTCGTCGGCCCGGGTTTCATCACTGCCAACGTGGACAATGATGCCAATGGCATTTTCACCTACTCCCAAGCAGGCACCGAGTTCGGCCATCAGCTGCTTTGGACGTTGATCCCCGTCACCTTGGCGCTGATCGTTGTCCAGGAGATTTCCGCCCGCATGGGGGCCGTGACCGGCAAGGGCCTGAGCGACCTGATTCGCGAGGAGTTCGGCTTCCGCATTACCTTCTTCATGATGATCGGAATCCTGCTCATCAATTTCGGTAACGTGGTCGGCGAGTTCGCCGGAATTGCCGGCAGCCTGGAACTGTTCGGTGTGTCGCGATACGCGAGCGTCCCCATCTGCGCAGTCATCGTGTGGCTGATCGTAGTCAAAGGACAGTACAAGAGCGTTGAAAAGATCTTTCTGGTTGCTTCCTTCTTCTACGTGACCTACATCTTTGCCGGTGTCTTTGCCCACCCCGCCTGGAAGGAAGCCCTCGTGGCCACCCTCAAGCCGCCACCTTTGGAAGCCTTCCGCCAACCTGGTTACCTCTACATGGCGATCGGAGTGGTGGGGACAACGATTGCGCCTTGGATGCAGTTCTACTTGCAGTCCTCCATTGTGGAAAAGGGGGTGACGCGTCGCCAATACAAAGCCTCCGAAATCGATGTGATTTCCGGATGCATCTTTACCGACGTGGTCGCCTGGTTCATCATCGTGGCTTGCGCGGCTACCCTCTACGTGCATGGACATTACAACATCCGCGACGCCGCCGATGCCGCGCAAGCGCTGCGTCCCCTGGCGGGGGATTATGCCTACATCCTTTTCGCCTTGGGATTGTTCAACGCGTCGCTTTTCGCCGCGTCGATCTTGCCGCTTTCGACCGCCTATACGGTCTGTGAGGGGCTGGGGTTTGAATCGGGAGTCGGAAGGAAATTCGCCGAGGCACCGGTGTTCTATTGGCTGTACACGATTCTGATCGCTGCCGGTGCGGGTGCCATTCTTCTCCCCAACCTGCCCTTGGTGAAGATCATGATTCTCTCCCAGGTGATCAATGGCATAGCAATTCCGCCGGTGCTGATTTTCATGCTCCTGCTGGTCAACAAGAAGGAGCTGATGGGGGATTTCGTGAACTCTCGCTGGTATGACGTCACCGCCTGGGGTACGACCGTGGTGATGACGCTGCTCACGATCGCCTATATTTGGACGCAGCTAGCCGCACCCAGCTAAGCTGGTTCGCTCGACGATGGTCGCTGCTTGATGCCGCGGCCGGGCTCGGCGCACTCCTTCGGGCAACGGCCGTGCAGGCGGAGTCGGTGCCGGTTTGGGTGGGGCGAATCCCCGAGTGTTTCCCTGCGGGGCCACTTGGGGATTACCCTTCCTTTGGTGCCGTCTTCGGTCTTATAATGAACACAATTAACCGGGTGAGGTGGGGCAATGCGTAGTTTTTCTGTGCTCTGTTTCGTGCTCCTTGTCCTCGGTACTGCGGCCCGCGCCCAAAATACCTCCGATCCCTCCGCCTCCGGCAGTCAAGAGCAGCCCCCGGTCAAAGTGCATCACGATGGCAGCATTCGCGACCTCGATGCCATCGGAAACCGCAATGTGGGCTGCGGACGCGGCATCGGCAACTGGTACAGCCTGGAAAAGCAAATGGCCATGGGCCGTTCGTATGCCGAGCAGGTCGAGTCCACCTCCAAGATGATCACGGATCCCGTCGTTAGCGAGTATGTGAACCGTATCGGCCAAAATCTGGTACGGAACTCCGATGCCCAAGTGCCCTTTACCATCAAAATCGTCGACAGCGACGACATCAACGCTTTCGCTCTTCCCGGTGGCTATTTCTATGTGGATTCTGGCCTGCTTCTCGCGGCTGACAACGAGGCCGAACTGGCAGGTGTGATGGCCCACGAGATTGCCCATGTCTCCGCCTGTCACGCGGCCCGGGAAATGTCGCGGGGCCAGCTGATGAACCTGGCCTCGATTGCTTTGATCTTCGTGGGCGGCGGGATCGGATACGCGGTGCAGAATCTCGCCGGACTGGCCATGCCGATGGGCTTTCTGAAGTTCACGCGAACCTTCGAAGCCGAGGCCGACTATTTGGGTGTCGAGTACATGTACAAAGCCGGCTACGATCCCCAAGCGCTGACGGCGTTCTTTGAAAAAGTGAAGGCCTTAGAGAAGCACAAGCCGGGAAGCCTAGCCAAAGCTTTCGACACCCATCCTCAAACCCCGGACCGCATCGAGAAGACGCAGCAGGAAATCAATACTCTGCTGCCGCCCTTAGAGGAATATAAGCTGGACACGGCGGAATTCGAGGACATCAAAGCCCGCATGATGGAACTTGAAAACCGGCGCAAAGTGGATAACGACGGGTCTCGCCCCACGTTGCACCGCCCGTCTCGCCCCAACGCGGACAGCACGGATACCAGCGATCAGGATGAAACCCCAACCCTAAAACGCCGCGGCAGCAGCTCGCAATAAGCTACGCCGCTCTTCGCGCTAAAGGATTTTTCCCTCGGCCAGGTCCTGAACGAAGCTGCGATCCGCTTCCAGGAAATCGTAGCTGGGCAACTCCGCACGGGAAGTCCAGCGTACATCGCGAAAGATTCGGTTCTCGATCTGACCCTGGAACTCACGAACCACAAAGAAGCGGAGTTCCACCGAGCTGCCGGTCTTATAGTGATGACGAATGTGCGCCACCTCTTCGCCAATCTTGGCGTCGATGCCAAGCTCTTCATTGAGTTCCCGGCGTAGCGCACTTTGGGGTTGCTCGCCATCCTCGATCTTGCCGCCGGGAAATTCCCATTTGAGCGGCATGGTCTGATGGCGGGTGCGCTGGCACACCAGCATTTTGCCATCTTTGACAATCAGAGCTGCCACCACCCGTTTCATCGCAAGGTCTTCTAGCCTAAGCCGGAGATTGCTCGACGTCCGTTCTCATCGATGGTTCTTCGCCAGGTGCTCGCCCACCAGACTGGCGCAATACTCGACAAGTTCGCGGTCTACGACCCCAAAAGCTGCGGGGAAGTGACTGTCGATGTCCAGTTCCCCGGCTAACTTGCCGCAAACAAAGATGGGAACCGCGATTTCCGACTTGGTCTCCTGCGAACACGCCAGATATCGTGGATCTTTGCTCACGTCATCGACCACCACGGTCTTTCCGCTCGATGCCGCCGCCCCGCAAATTCCCTGGTTCAGCGCAATGCGAGTGTGCGGTGTCATGGCTCCCTCGAAGGAACCGAGAACCAGCATCGGCGGCTGCGGAGGCGGGCCCTGTTCGAGCATGTAAAAGCCCACCCAGTTGTATTTCAGCATGCGGGCATGCAGGAGTTTCACCATGCGAGACATCAGCTCCTGCGCTGACTTCGTTTCGGAAGCTAAGTTGGCCAACTCAGTCTTGAGCTGGTCGACCTGGGATACCTTCCGCATATCTGCTTCTCAGACCTCATGCTGCGTAGCAGCGTTCGGCATCGATCTTAGACCGGGAGCTTGTGGAAAGTCCCGTGGATGAATGGCAGCGGCCAGGGCTCGCAAGCCGTGGACCAGGGTGGGAGCCGGAGTGTTGAGAAATTCGTCGCGAATGCAATAGACCCTGCCATGCTGCGCCGCCCTCATGGTGGACCAATGGCGGCGACGAATTAGCTTTTCCAGGGGAACGCGGTCTCCGGCCCCGCACCAGGCGGCAACCAAGACCTCTGGATCTTCAGCGAGAACGGCCTCAGGGGTGGTTTCGCTTCCCGGCACCCCCACGAAGTCGCCGCCCGCGGCCTCGACCAACTCCGCCACCCAGCGCTGCGATACCATCAATGGCTTGCCCCACTCTTCGCAAAACACACGCGGACGCGATTGGCCCCGGGTTCGCTGCCGCATCGCCTCGATCTCGCGCTGCATCTCGCCAATCTTCTCCTCGCCTCGCTCGGCTGCGCCAACCACTCCGGCAATGATCGCCAAGTCGGTGTAGATATCCGCCAAAGTCCTCGGTGCCAGGCCGAGAAAACGGATGCCGCATTGGAGAATTTCTACAACTGCCCTCGCTTGGTAGGGAACGGCGGCAATCACCAGATCGGGTCGGACGGCCAGGATCGCCTGCTGGTTCGCGCTCCAGGAATCGGGAAGGATCGCCAGGTTGCGCCGGGCAAGCTCCGGGCAGAGATCGGTACAGTACTTGGTGCAGGCAACCAGGCGATCGAGCTGCCCAAGTGCAGCCAGCATGGCCGTGGCGCTCGGCTGCAGGGATACGATTCGCCGTGGCATGGAGTTCGATGGCCTCCTTCTCATATAGTACAGGCAGCATGCCGTCGCAGCGCGGGCACGAGGATCGGCAAGAGTTAGAATTTGAGAACATGTACTCGTCACGCCTGCTTGATTATTTTCAGCACCCGCGCAACGCCGGTGAGGTCGCCAATCCGGATGCGGCGGTCGAAGTCGAGAATCCTGCCTGCGGCGATATTCTGCGGCTCACGATTAAAGTGGAAAACGGGCACATCGCCGAGATCCGCTTTCGTGCCAAGGGCTGCGTTCCGACCATGGCCTGCGGGTCGGCTTTGACCGAGCTGGTGAAGGGAAGAACCCTCGACCATGCTCGCCGC
>JASHSL010000219.1 GCA_030040855.1 Terriglobales bacterium | reverse complement strand
TTGCCAACTTCATCGCTTTGGCAGCGGCGGCGCTTTCTGCGCCCGCTTGGCTGCAATGACACGCTTTGGACTGGGAACGACCAGGTGCGCAGGCTCCAGACGCAAAGCGCGCTCCGTGTTTCTCCGCGGCTACAGTTCTATTGTCTCTCAAGTCGAGGTGCGCGAGCACCGAGCAGGAGGGGCTGACGCGAAGAGACCTCTGCGCGAAACAATTATAGCCTGTGACACGGGATCATTTCCGGAACTGGTGTGGTTCGATGCAACCTCTGCGGTTGGAGCCCCGCAATGAATTCCCCCCGCGGTCTGTGCCCGCTGCCGCGCACGACCCCTTCCGAAAGAGTGTTGCACGAGCAGCCATCCTGGGTGACGATGTTAGACAGATTGCAATCCGGTTTATAGTGTAGCTTGGGCACAGAACTTTACAGTTGTTAGACAATTCTTTATCTTTCCCTGGGTGACGATGTTCGATGATGAACTCTAGCCTTCGGCCTAGAATTACACTTTGTCGCCCCCTACGATGATCGGCTTCGGAAAGAACAGGGGCAGGTGCCGCCTGCTTCGCGCCATTGCGTCGCTGATCGGCCTCGCCGCCCTTGCCGTTTGCGCCCTCGCGCAGGACACTGGGAAGGCGGGGACGCAAGTCAGCAAAGTCGTTGGAACCATCCAGGCCATTACGGGAAACAGCTTGACCATCACGAGCGACGCCGGGTCTACGGTGCACGTTGCGATCGGAGATTCGACGCGCATGGTTCGTACAGCCCCGGGCGCCAAAGACCTGAAGGGGGCCACGCCGATTACCTTGTCCGATTGCCAGACGGGCGACCGCGTTCTGGTGCGTGGCACGGCCGCCGCTGACGGACAATCTCTGTCGGCGTTGTCGGTCATCGTCATCAAGGGCACCGATATTGCGGCCAAGCAGCAGGAGGAGCGCGAGGATTGGCAGAAACGCGGCGTCGGCGGGCTGGTCACCGGGTTGGACGCGGCTGTGGGCACGGTCACCATCTCGACCTCGACCCTGGCCGGAGTCAAGCCCACGGTGATTCACGTGTCCAAACAGACGGTCATACGTCGATATTCCCCGGATTCGGTGAAGTTTGACGATGCCACCTTGTCCAGCCTGGATCAGATCAGAGTCGGCGACCAACTCCGCGCCCGCGGGGCGAAGAGTGATGAGAATGGTGAGTTGGCGGCAGAAGAGATTGTCTTTGGGACTTTTCGCAATATTGCCGGCCTGGTGCTTTCGACCGATCCCTCGAGCCAATCGATTAGCGTCCAAGATTTGTCTACCAAAAAACCGGTGGTCTTGAAGATCGACACTGCGTCCGAGCTGCGCAGCTTACCTCCTATGGTCGCGCAGCGCATTGCTGTGCGGTTGAAAGGAGCGCCTGGAGGCGCCTCCGGAGCGGCCTCCCCGGGACAGAGCGCGGCGCCTGCCGCCGGAGCCGTCCCCGCCTCCACCGCCAATCGCGGGAGCGGGCGCGGGGGAGGAGCCGGGGATTTCCAGCAAATGTTGAACCACATGCCGGCGGTGACCTTGGCAGATCTGCAAAAAGGGATGGCGGTGATGATTGTGGCCACCGAGGGCAGTGCGCAGAAGCCGCCCACGGCGGTCACGCTGCTGACCGGAGTCGAGCCCATTTTGACCGCCTCGCCGGACGCCAGTAAGGCGGCGATGCTGTTGTCCCCGTGGAACCTAGGCGGGGGAGATGCGGGCGAAGGAAATCCATAGTCAGGTCGGCCTCGCGCGCGCCGAGGGGCCTGCACCGATTCTTCTGTAATCCTGCTCCCGGTAGGTTGGCGTTGCTCATGATTCCTCCGAACAAGTTTTCGGAAGGCATCGAGGCGGCACGCCGCGAGAGCTGCGATGAGTTGACTTGCAGGCATTATTCTCGTTCTAATAGTGATAAAGCACTTTTCCGTGTTCCTGGGTTCTAATCATCGAAAAGGGATGGCTGTGTCCAAGGTCATAGTTCGCGGATTCGTTCTGGTAGGGATTTGTCTCTGGGTTGCAAGCTTGTCAGGTTGTGGGGGTTCTCCCATAACGATTACGCTGAGCTGCTCGGGCTGCACCGGCAGTCCGAGCACGGCGGCCACGATCAATCAGGGCGACACGCTGGCCATCACGGCCAGTGTGGCCAACGACAAGACCAATTCCGGTGTGAGTTGGAGCATCGGCTCCAGTCCCGGGTCGTTGAGCAGCCAGACGACGACTTCGGTGACCTACGTGGCCCCGGCCGCGCTAACCAGCACTACCACCGCAACCGTCACCGCAACTTCCATCGCCAACACGAACGTCACGGAAAGCATCACCATTACCATCGATGCGGTCTTTGAGTTTCAGAGCACTTCGCTCCCGATCGCCACCGTGGGTCTAGCCTATGCCGGCACCATCAGCACGGTTGGGGCGTCCGGTCCCTTCACTTGGACCATCCTTTCCGGCAACTTGCCCCAGGGCTTGGCGCTGTCGAGCAGTGATACGGCTTCGGCTGAGATCACCGGGACACCCACAGCGGCCGGAACCTCGAGCGCAACCATCCAAGTCACCGACAGCGCCGGCACTCCCATCAAAGAGACCTTTACCATCACTGTGAATCCTCCGCCCGGCTTGACCATAACGACCCCTGCCACCCTCGCGCCCGGAACTATTGGCGTGGACTACAGCTACGTGTTGCAGGCTGCTTATGGCAAGCCGCCCTACACCTGGAGCATCGTGAGCGGCAGTTTGCCGCCGGGTCTCAGCATGAGTAGCACCGGAGTCATTTCAGGGATACCCACCGCGGTGATCACCTCGACCTTTAACGTTGAGGTAAAGGATTCCGCCACTCCCAACCCGGCAATCTACCCGCCGAATGGGCTGGGTTATAGTCTGACCATCAGCATCAGCGAGCCTCTTGTGAATGGGGACTTGAGCGGCAATTACGCTTTCCTCGTGAGCGGATTCGATGCGAGCGGCAAGCGCTTTATGGCGGCCGGAAGCTTCGTTGCCTCGGGCGGGGCGATTAGCAGCGGAATTATGGATACCAACGATGGCGCCTCCGTGCCCACCGTGCAGACCGAGATCGCCTTCAGCGGAACCTATTCGATTGGGGCAAACGGATTGGGAATCATGTCGTTAGTCCCCACGGGACGGACCTTTGCTTTGAGCTTCGTGCCGACGAGCAATGGGGCCAGTATCGAAAACGCGAACCTGATCGAGTTCGACAATACCGGCGACCAGGCTTCAGGTGTGCTGCTGCAACAGACCACGGCTGACTTTTCGACGGCTTTAACTTCGGGCAGCTATGCCTTCGGCTTCCTAGGAAGTGGTGCGACAGGCCTGCGCTACGGCTTGGCCGGAGCCTTTACCGCGAACGGAGCCGGAAGTTTCTCGAACAGCGTGCTAGATTCCGATGATGGCGGTACACTCGTGACCGATACGGCGTTTACGGTGTCCGCTTTCAATCCCCCGAATCCGTCGAGCGGCCGCGGGACCATGGCTTTCAGCGTTTCCGGACAGGCTGCCAATTACGCCTTCTACGTGGTGAATCTCCAGCAGGTGCTGGTGATCGAGACGGACCAGGCTGCGATCGTGAGCGGTAATATCCTGCTACAGTCCGGACCTTTCGGTGCCTCTAGTCTCACCGACGGGGTCTTTGAAACCACCGCGTTGACCACGAGCGGAACCGCCCTGAGTCAGTTGGGGGTTCTCACTACCGATGGCAGCGCAACCCTGAGCACTTCTTTCAACAACAATACCAGCCCAACCGGCGCCATTCAGACCAGTTCG
>JASHSL010000218.1 GCA_030040855.1 Terriglobales bacterium | reverse complement strand
CATTTCCACCTACAGCTACCACCCCAGAAGCGAACGCAACCTGTCCAACACGCTCAGCGTGTGGGGATCGCAGGTTGGATACGACACGCTTACCCTCGTCATCAAGGAGTTTTGGCCTGACATTCGCCGCAAGTTAAGCAGAAAGAAATAAGCCGCCGGATGGCGGCGAGCGAGAGCGGGCCAGCGGAACTCGTGTCCGAGCCCGCATCCGGATTTCCCGAGGTTACGATGATCCATCTCGAATCGACAAGGCACACCCCACGGGTTGCCAGAGCTACGTTCTTGATTGGCAGTGCGCTAGCCTTGCTGCTCATCGCGGGCACCTTGCCCTGCCGCGCTAACGATCAAACTGCAACCTTTCAAATCCCCCCGGTCAAGGTCCCTCTGAACGTGAAAGACCAGCAAGTCACGATCGCCGCTTCCGCGGTCATTGCCGTAATCAGAAAGGAACGAGGGTTGAACCTCGTCAAATTAGAGCTCTCGGCCGACCTCTCGGATCTGCAACAGAACCTCACCGGACTTCTGAGTTCTGCCCTCGACAAAAACGATGCCTGCGGAGACCACATTGCGATCCAGCACGCCACCCTCACGCCCCAGGATCCGTCAAGCCAGGCCGTGGTCGAGCTCCATTATGAGCGCTGGGCGTGCGCCAAGGTTTTCGGGAAAAGAGAAGCCAGGCGGCTGACCGGCGGCCACGCCGTCATGCAGATGAAACTCACCCCCGCGGTCGAGAAGGACAATGCGGAACTGCGACTCGTGCCCGAGGTCGGACCCATCGAAGCCAGCGGCTCTTTGGGTGAGCTGCTCCGCTCCGGCCCTTTGGGCGACATGCTGCGCGAAAAGATCCGAGACGAAATCCTCTCGGCCTTGCAAAAGGGTACCAACCTCAGCGCAACCCTGCCCTCCGCCATTCAAGAATATGCCAGGATCCAGAACGCGCAGTTCAAGGATGCCGGGTCCGGGCGCTTGAGCGTAGTTTTGGACGGGGAATTCCGCATCACGGACCAGCAGGTTCAAACTCTGTCCCAACAGGTGAGGGAACACGTCGCCTCCCGGTAACCTGGATCCTCGGTTTCGCGCAGCGAGATCGTCCCGAGATTGTCAGTAGCTGATCGCTCCTATCTCTGGTGATGCCCAAGGCCACCGCCGGGTATTATCATTAAGTTAATATTCGTAAAACTATGCAAAGAATTGTTGCCTCGGCTGTTCAGCTGCGCAACTTCGGGATTAAAATCGGCTTCGGCGAAAGCAGGCCCGGAAAGAGGGGTTTGCGGGGAAGATTGCTGATGAGGAAGAGTTGTCTCTACGCGTGGATGCTGGTGGGCTTCGCCGGTGCGCTGGGAGCGGTCGCACAAAATAATACGATGATCAACCAGCCCTCGATCGGCAGCTCGCTGCACGGTCGGCACGCTTGGATCGTGATCGGAGGACCGGATCGCCTGCACATGACAGGCCTCGCGACCGAGGACCTGAAGGCTTTCGATCGCGCTTTGGCCCTGCAGGCGACGAGCGAACAGGTCACGGCCTACGACGCCATGGTGAGAAGCACCGAAACGGCGATGGACGAGCTCGAAATGTTTCAAGAGCAGGTGGGAAAGAACGGCGCTGCTCCGCAGGTTTCCAGCTCTGCGCGCGCGCTCGACCAGGCGCTTGAGAAAGCCCGCGGCGAAAACAAGCAGTTCCTCGGGTCATTCTCCAAGCCGCAGCAGTCGGGGTTGAGAGAGTTAACCCTGAAAGTCGCCAAGGCGGAGTCTGATCTTGCGCAACAGTCGAACCTGCTCGATCAAGAGGTTGGAGGGGCGAATCCGGACGCTCGCGAGATCGCCAACTGCGCCAAGAATCTGGACCAGGCGCTCACCAATTTCTACGACCAGCAGTTCAGTCTGGGAAAGGGAATGGGGATCGAAGACGTGATGGGCGCCGGCGACCTCAGCTTGAGTCTTCCCCCGGCAAAGAGCCTGATTAACCTCGAGAAACAGCCCATCGCCGTCACCGTGGACGGTACAATTTCGAAAGTCGCCGCCGAAGGCCACAACCAATTCAAACTGGAGCTGACGGCCGACCTCTCCGCTCTGCAGCAGAATATCAGCGACTTGCTAAGCTCCAAACTCAATAAATCCGAGCGCTGCGGGGAGCAAGTCGCGGTTCATGGAGCTTCGCTCACGGCGCAGGCGCCTGCGAGCCTGGTCGTGACCGAGTTGCACGTGGCGCGCTGGACGTGCTTCGGATCCTTGGGGATGGAAAACCCCAACGAGCTGGCCGAGGGCAACGGCACGATTGAGTTGAAGTTGACGCCCATGGTGGAACAAGACCATAAGTTGCAACTGGTACCGGAGGTGAACCGCATCGCGGCGGACAGCTTCGTGGCGGAGCAGCTACGCTCCGGCCCGCTGGGGGCGGCATTGCGCGAGGAGACCTCGCGGCTGCTTTTGTCGACGATCGAAACAGGAACCTACGTCAAGGCGATTCTTCCCTCCGTGGCGCAAGATTACAGCTCGATCGAGAAAGCAGAATTCCGCGAAGCCGGCGGCCTGCGGGTTGTCGTGGACGGGACGATACAGATCTCCGACGAGCAGGTCAAGTTATTGGTCAACCAGCTTAGGAATCGTTTGTCGGCACAGGCCTCGCCGCACTAAGTTACTGTCGAGTGAAGGCAACTGTCGCGCCTGTCAGGGGCAGGATCGAGGCCAAGCTCGAGCTACTTTTCGGCGATGAAGCTCTGGCCGAATTCCGGGGGGTGCAGGACGAGGGGTTCGGCGTACGGAAAGCGAAAGCGCACCTCTTCCTTCGCCCTGCACCTGCGATCTCAGCCCGGTAACTCCTCTGCACCAGAGCATCCGAGACTGTGCAAGAATTTCCTTCCCTCCGGGAATCATAGCTGGCCACGAGCTAGCAAATGAACCCCTATTTTCCATATAAGCAGTTAAAAATAAAGCGCTTGACCTGTTTTTGATGGGGCATGCTTGGCTTCAAATTAAGCTTCGCGCAGGTTTCATAGTGGCCGCCGAATTGCTATCCTATCCTTGCGGCGTGCTCTGGCCTTGTGCAGGGAGAGGTCTAAGTTGTTGGTTTCTATATCACGTTTTCGAGGAGGTCAAGATGCACAGAGCACGTCTTCTTCTATCCGTTGGCCTGATCCTTTTACTGGTTCTAGCCGGATGTAACCAGGGTTCGAATCCAAGCATGTCGTCGAATTCTAGCGGGGCGAATTCCGGCGGCCAAGTCAGCCTCAGCATGATCGACGACCCGCCCAGTGGAGTTACGGTCCTGTTCTTCCAAATCAGCCTTACGGCGGCCTATCTGACGCCTGCGGCTATGGGTTCAAGCACCGTTTCCCTGTTGAACAACAACACTCCCGTCCAAGTTGACGTTACCCAGCTGCAGGCGATCTCGGCATTTCTGAGTACGGCTAACGTTCCTTCTGGAACCTACAACAGCCTGACTCTGACCTTTGCCAATCCGCAGCTGGTGATCTTTAACGCTGCCGACCAGGCGCTAGCCAGCACCTGTCCGCTCAACACCGTCTGCCAACTTACGCCCTCGATCGATAACTCTTCGAGCCTGACGTTTTCTTCCGCGCCTTTTCCCGTGGCGGTGGCCGAGAACATGCCGCTCGGTTTTCTACTGGACTTCCATCTGAACCAGGTCATCCAGTCAGATCTTTCGGTCAATCTTGGCGTAACGGATGGCGTCACCGTCAGCGAGCTGCCCTCGGCGCCTCCGCAAGGGTTTCCCCCGTTTGGTTTCCTGGTGGGGACAGTCGAGAGCGTAACCTCCAACAACCCATCGCAATTCACCTTGCAGACCCGGGATGGCCGCACATTCACCGTCGACGTCAATAGCAGCACCATCTACCAGAATTTCCCGACGAGCGTCTGTGCCACGAGCAGTTTCTCCTGCCTCGCCAAGGGTGAGGTTGTTCAGGTGCAGGTGGCAAACGTCGAGATGGGTGGGACCTTGCTCGCCGCACAGGTCACCTTTATACAACTCAGCAGCCAGCAGGTGGTCGAAGGGAATATCATTGGCCTGTCGAACGACAACACGGTCATGAAGCTTCTCCTGCATTGGTCGCCGGACTCCGGGCTGTTTCCGTTTGGAGGGGTGGCGTCGGTGACCGTTTCACCCACGGCTAGCTTCTCGGTCGAATCCGACAATTTCACGACGATTCCTTCCGGGCTGACCTTT
>JASHSL010000217.1 GCA_030040855.1 Terriglobales bacterium | reverse complement strand
GCTACAAGTTCCGCTTTTATCGAAAGTGCCGCCATAGTAGGAGCACAGCTCCCCAAAGTCACCAGCACGCTCCGCGGCGGTGGGGACGCCGGCCTGATAGGTGGCCATCGTGCTGGCGAGCGTGCCCTCCCAGTCGAAGAAAAAGAAGGTCTTGTTCTTAACGATCGGTCCGCCAAAGGTGCCGCCAAAATCGTGGCGATGAACGGGAGGAATCGGAATCCCGCTGCGCTCGTTAAACCAGCTGTTGGCGTCGGTGATGGTGTTGCGGATGAAGTCGTAGATTTCCCCGTGAAAGCTGTTGGTGCCGGAACGCTCAATCATGTTGATGATCGAGGCGCCGGAAAAACCATATTCCGCGCTGTAATTCGACTGTTGCACCTTGAACTCTTCCACCGCTTCCGCGGAAGGAACGTAGGTGACCTGGGTGATACCGCCATTCGGTTCGAAGTTCGTGATGGATACCCCATCCATCAGAATGTCGGCACTGGCCCCGCGGCTGCCGTTCGAAACAAAGTTCGTTCCCGTATCACTGATGTGGTTCGCATCGCTCATGTCAGTGACACCCGGTGTGAGATAGGCAAAGTCGAGCACATAGCGGTCGACGAGAGGCAGGTCATTGATGAGCTTGCGGTCAATGACCTGGCCGGTCACCGCGTCTTCGGTTTGGATGGTGTCCGTGTGCGCCTCGACGCGAACACTTTGCGATTCAGCGGAAACCTTTAAAGTCAGATTGGCGGTCGCGTTCTCACTGACGTTCAGTTTGAGGTGGGCGCTTACCGTCTTCTGAAAGCCGGTCATCTCTGCCGTTACGGAATACAACCCGGGCGGAACGGAAACAAAAAGGTAGCGCCCATTACTGTCCGACTTGGTCGTAAACTGATACCCCTTCTGCTCGTCGAACAGGGTAACCTTGGCTCCTTGCACGAAGGCCGCCGAGGGGTCGCTTACAAAACCGCTCACCGTTCCGAAATAGCCTTGGCCATAGAGTGCGACAGACACGAAAACAATGCAGGTGGCGGTTAGAGTTCGCCCTATGCACTGGCAATTTTTCCGAGTTGTTAGCGCCGAAATGCTCACGTTGCCCCCCTTTCCGGATGAACAAGCGAGGCCGCCAATCCTGATGTTGGCAGCTCTCGTCGAAGGAGATTTCTCCTTCAACCCAATGTCCGTTCCGTTGGTGTGAATCCGGCACAGCGATATAGCCCCCCTTTGAAGCAACTCATTATGAACCTGCCCCGCCAATACGAAAAGGATCTGGGTCACTGGGTGGTGTCCACTGTGTAAGCCTTAAGCGTGAGGCTTTCGAGCGCAAGACCGAGGTGGGGCCTATCTCCCCTCAAAGCCGTCGTCCCTCCCCGGGTAAAAATTACAGTCCGCCTTTCAGGAACCAGTTCGCATCTCACTGCCAAGCATGATGGCGCGCTGTGGGGAGCATGCCTAAGAAACCGTCCGTCGGACCATAACTTTTTCGTCGGTTTTCGGGATTACCTGATTGAGGATGAAGTTCCGCGGAGAACCGCTTGAAAGTGCTCGCAAGCCACAACGATGAGCGGCTACAAATCCAGGCGGCACAGCAAGATCCGGCGCATTTTGCCGAACTCTACGAAAACAATTTCGCACGCGTCTACGCCTACGTCGCGCATCGGGTGCGAGACCGTGAAGAGGCGCAGGATCTGACCGCGGACGTCTTCCACCAGGCTTTGGCTGGCCTCCCGCGGTTTGAATGGCGCGGCTTGCCCTTCGCGGCCTGGCTCCTGGGTATTGCGGCGAATGTAGTGTCGGACCGCTGGCAGCGGTTCGTTAAACAGGTAGAGGTTGAGGCCGATCGACTCGAGCCAGCCATAGAAGACCAGGTCGAGCGGCGGACGATGCTTTACCAACTGGTTGACCGGCTGCCCCCCGATCAGCGACGGGTGATCATCCTGCGCTTCGTTGACCAGAAGAGTCTCGGCGAAATCGCGACCGAACTTGGACGCAGCGAGGGCGCGATCAAGCAGCTTCAACTGCGGGCATTACAAAATCTTCGCGAACGGCTGAGGAGCAACCATGGCTAGCATTTCTCTTGCAGATCAGCTCGAAGATGCAATCGAGCGGATGATCGCGGGCCCAGATTCTCGACCACGAAAGGTGGACGGCAACATCGGCGAACTGTTAGAGATTGCTCGCGAACTGCTCTTGGTTCCGGATCCCGAGTTTAGGGCGTCGCTCCAGACGGAGTTACTTCGGCAAAGGGATGCCGTACCGCTGCTCGCGCGCATCGAGATCCGCTCGCGGGCCTCGAAAAAGGAGCCAACGCGAGCTGCCGCGGGAGTTGATGACATTCTGCCGACTCTGTTTGGAGCAGGCTGCGGAAGCTATCCTGTCCGTCGGGGAAACTTCGCAGTCTCCGTGGCGATACATGCCATGCTGATTGCATCCCTGGCGACCGCGGGTTTGTGGACGAGGAAAGCCCAACCCCTCGCAGCGCACAGCTTCTTGGTGACCGACGTTAGTCCCTACCTGTTGCCGCAGTCGATGAGCGCAAGCCGAGGTGGGGGAGGCGGCGGTGACAGAGAGAAAATAGCCGAATCTGGAGGGCGCCTGCCGGATTTCGCCCGTGAGCAAATAACGCCTCCGACGATCATCGTGCGCAGGGAACAGCCGAAGCTTCCCGAAGAGCCTACAGTTGTCGGACCACCTGCTCTGCCCGGCCTCCACACGTCTCAGATTGGCAATCCGCTTTCTGCGATTCTCGAACCACCCTCGAATGGGCCAGGATTCGCTGGTGGGCTGGGGAGTGGAACTGGGGGAGGAGTGGGCTCAGGGGGTGGCCCCGGCGTAGGTCCGGGATATGGAGGTGGTATGGGCGGAGGCGTCTACCGCGTGGGCGGCGGGGTCTCTGCTCCGCGCGCGATTTACGATCCTGACCCGGAGTATTCCGATGAAGCCCGTAAGGCAAAGTGCCAAGGAACCGTGTTGCTCTGGCTCATCGTCGGCCCAGATGGTAAGCCGCGTGACATTCGCGTGCAGCAGTCGCTCGGCATGGGCCTCGATGAGAGAGCGGTCGAGGCCGTGCGCAAGTGGAAGTTCGAGCCCGCGATGAAGGACGGGCGCCCGGTCGCGGTCCAGGTCAACGTCGAGATCAGCTTCCGGCTGTTTTGAGACGAGGGAAGGTGCGGCCATGCCTCTTCAACCGGCCGCGCACACTCTTCAAGGTGTCCGACGCCGGCTTTCTCGCGCCCGCGGACGTAACCGCCGATGGCAGACAGCTGCTGTACACCGAAATGAAAGCATCCGATAGCACACAGGCATTCGGCAGCCGCACCTCGGTCGCCCAGCTCAAAGTTGTTGCCTTCGACAATCATGCGCAGCCCGTGACCGTTCTTGAGCATGTGGATCCCGCAACCAATGCGAGACTGAAGCCACGAACCAATGACTGGGTCGCTTACCAGGCCAGCGAGTCCGGTCGTTCGGAGATTTACCTGACGCGCTTCCCGCATCCAGCCGCCAAATATCAGATTCCCCAAGGCGGAGGAACGCAACCAGTCTGGAGCCGGGACGGCAAGACGCTTTACTACCTTGATACTTCGCAGAAGCTTACCGAAAAACGCCGTAAAGCCCCGCCCTTCAGGGCTGGGGATATAAGGCGTATTTGCGAAGCAAAACCGATTTCCGCTCGTATTAGATTAATGCCTGAAGTATAATCAGTTCATGGCACTAGAAGGGTACAAATCGAACAATAACGTTGTGTATTCCAGCAAGTACCATTGCGTATGGACGCCAAAGTACAGGCGCGCTGTGCTGGTGGGTCCGATTGCAAAACGCTGCGAACAGCTGCTTCGACAAGTGGCAGCCAAATATCGGGCGGAAATCATC
>JASHSL010000216.1 GCA_030040855.1 Terriglobales bacterium | reverse complement strand
AACAAGCGCAAACTAACCGTGCAGGAAGCGTGGCGCTGATGGCGGTCGCTCGAGCCTTAAAGGTCCCGGCCGGGGCACAGAGAAGCCGACCGCCAGGCAGGAAAACCGCCAAGCCCTGAGCTCCACCCAAGCATCGCAGTCGTCAACGGCGGCTGGCATCAGAACTTAGAATCCCAAGGATCGGGAATTCCACCCAGGGCGAGCTATCCGCTTGCCATTCTACGCAGGTGTGAGAGGAGTCCAACTTGGGTAAAAATTGGGCAAAAATGAAGAAGCGCCCCTGACCACTAGGTCATGGGACGCCTGAACAGCCCTCCCCCAGAACTGCTCAAAACCACGATAGCGGGGTCGGCAAGAATCGTAAATCCCTCTTTCGTGCCACCCGGATGGCACAAACTAGCCATCCGGCACCGGAGTAGCGGGGGCCCATCCACAGGCAGCCGGAGGTTTAGATGCTGTGGGCTAGGTTGCTGAGGAACCAGCCGATTCCTGTCCGGCGCAACCCGCCCCGAGATATCCGAAGCCCCAACTGTCAACGAGGGACTGACTTTACGCCCGGCGGAGAGGGCCGGGCTCGCAAGAGGGCGGCAGCATTGCACCAGGATCGGAGCATGGAGAACCATCGCTCTGCTATCGCTTCGTCACGGCGGCAATGCAGTTGATTTCCACCAGTGAATTTCCGGGCAGTGCGGCCACGGCGATTGTGGTGCGAGCCGGGCCCCCGTTTGGGAAGTAAGTCTTGAACACTTGGTTCATGCCATCGTAGTACTTGATGTCGGCCAGAAATACCGTGAGCTGCAGAATGCTGTCCACGGAGCCGCCACCGGCTTCGACGAGTTTCTTCACATTATCCATCACAATGGTAGTGTGATGGCCAATCTCGAATTGCTCGGCGGGACCGGGATCATGTGCCCCTTGCCCAGCCACGTAGATCAGGCCATTGTGAATCACGATCGGCGTGATCATTTGTTTTCCATCGGCGGCCTTGCCATTGCTGTCGAGCTTACGGATGTCCTGATCCGTCTTAGCTGCAGAGCTCGCCGTCAGCGCGGTGGTGAGACCGGCGGCGGAAAGAACGGCGGCCAACCGCCCAGCAAAATTCCTGCGAGTGAATGGTCGGGAATTCATAACTCCCCCTAGGTGAAGTTGTCGGAGTCTAACCCGGAGCCGAAAATCCGGTCAATGGGCGTCCACCGCGATCACAGCAACACCGAGCAGACTTCGGTTTGACGCCACCGGCCCTGAAACTCACTGCGATCTGGCTCCGTGCCATCAATCCTTGCGATCAGGCCGCGCGTGCATGGTGGGCAAGCTTGACCCGCCCGCGAACCATTCTCCTCTGTCTGTCGTGGAGAAGAAATCCGGGGCCAGGGACTGCAAGTCATCATCGGCGAAGCGGTTGTGATCGCCGGCATAACACCCTTCGAGTTCGTGACTCCCGTTCTACCCTGCCCCGCATTCCCCTGAACAGCCGATCCAGGCCAGATGCTCCAATTGCGCTGGAAAAATGGGGGGTCGCACAGAATCAGGGTTCCAGTGGAAAAGGAATTCCGTGGCGGGACCGCAGATCCGGCCTTGACAGGGACCCATTCCACATCGGGTTTGCAATTTGGCAACCCGCCAGGATTTGTGTTCCGCCAGGTGGTGGTAGGCAATATCTTCGCAGCGGCAAACGATGGTTTCCGGGCGAGCTATGGTTCTGAGTTCTTGACGCAGACCGAATGCGCGATCGAGTGCCTTGGCGAAGCCTTGGACTTTCTTGCGCTGCTGAAAATGTCGCACGGCCTCTTGTCTGCGGCCAGCCGCGGCGAGTCCCGCAATCTGACCCTCCACCACCGACAGCTCCACTCCTCCAATGCCGGTCGGTTCTCCGGCCGAGAAAACCCCCGCACACGAGGTCTGCTGAAATTCGTCCACCTGTACGCAGCCGCCGCGCGTCTGACAGCCCACCAACTGAGCGAGCTCGGTGTTGGGCACGAGATGGAAGCCACAAGCCAGGAAATCACAAACGACTCGCTCTCCGCGCGAGAGCACCACGGCTTCGAGCTTGTCCGAACCCTGCGCTGCCATCGGCCAACAGCTGGTAAGAAATCGCACTCCCGCCAGTTGCCCCCGCAGAGAAAGAGCTTGGCCGAGCTTCTGAGGATGGTGTAGAAGAGCTGCCCCGAATCGGGCTAGGGAAAACCAGCTGGCTTGCTCACAAATGGCCAGCACATTTGCCCCTTGCCGGCGTAGCCAGGCAGCGACCGCGACGAGCAGAGGTCCGGTTCCCGCCACCAGAACCCGCTTTCCATTGATCGGAAGTCCAGACTTAACCAAGGCCTGCAGCCCCCCCGCGCCCATGACATTGGGTAGGGTCCAGCCGGGAAAAGGCAAGAATCGCTCGCGAGCGCCAGTAGCCAGCACCAATTTCTGGAAGCTGAGTTCGTAAACTTCATCCTCGGACTCGGCCAGCAAAGTGCCTGGGGCCGGATAATGAAACACCCGCGTTCCTGAAAGCGCTTGCACTCCAACGACCGAGGATCGCTCCACCCACCCGGCTGCGTCTGAACCGCCCTGGGTGGTTTCGCCGCGCCAGATCTGTCCGCCCAGACTGGGGTTGTCGTCAACCAGTCCCACGCGGAGTCCGCACTCGGCGGCACGCACACTGGCTGCCAGGCCCGCCGGGCCGCCGCCGACCACCAACACATCGAAGCTTCGCCGCAGCCCCCTAGTCATCGACACTCACTTCCATGCCGGACCGACAAAGAATCTGACAGCCGCGGCGATGGGGGCGCCCATCAACGGTCACCCGGCATTCAAAACAAATCCCCATTCCACATAAGGGGCCGCGGGGCTCGCCGCTCACCGAACGCCGGCATGGGGACTCCGCCAGCGCCACCGCCACCGCAACCGTCGCCCCCCTAGGAACAACGATCGGCTTGCGATTTACGGTGACGATCACACTCTCATGCATGCGCTCCCCACCAATGCTTGCCGGTTGGCGATCTAGCGTATTCGTCATGTCCCCGTTCCCGTCCCAGAGCTACGGAGCTGTTGATTCGTAAGCGGTTTCTCCCATCTAGACTCCTCGGCCCGAGATGCACCTCTATACAATATCGCCTCGAACCGTGGCAATGCGAGATTCCGAAGCAGAACCTCCAGAATGCAGCCATTATAGGCGGCCGAAACAGGTGACGGCGTTCGCCTCCTCATGCCTCTCGAGACCACCCTCCGGAGAACCTATTCACTAAGGATCGACATCCGCTCAGAATAGGTGATCGACATCGTCAGAATCGCCACCTACTATGGTCCCATGCAGCACAAGGACAATCCATGACGCCATGGCTGGCGGTTTTGCTCGCAACCCGGCTGGTTCGGTTGTCCGCGGTGGATCTTGGGATTGTGGTCTTTTACTTCGCTCTGGTCCTTTCCATCGGCTGGTATCTCAAGGGCCGCGCCAAAACCGGGGAAGACTTCTTTATGGCAGGCCGCGAGATGACTGCGTGGATTGCCGGGCTGAGCTTCCTTTCCGCCAATTTGGGCGCCCTCGAGCTCATGGGCTGGGCGGCCGCGGCGTATCAGTACGGCATCCTGGCAACGCATTGGTATTGGATCGGCGCCATTCCCGCCATGTTGTTCCTCGCTCTGGTCATGATGCCCTTTTATTACATCTCCAAAACGCACTCCGTCCCGGGTTATCTCAAACTGCGTTTCGGGGAACCGAGCCGCGCCTTGTCGGCCATTTCATTCGCGTGCATGACCGTGCTCATGAGCGGCATCAACATGTACTCGATGGCATTGGTCATGAAGGTAGTCTTGGGCTGGGACATTCACTTCAGCATCTGGGCTTCGTCTTTGACGGTGGCGATCTATGTCGCGCTCGGTGGATTGCGCTCAGCCATTTTTAATGAAGTGTTACAGTTCGTCCTGATCTGGGCAGGCACATTGCTGATCCCGATTCTGGGGCTCGTCGAAACCGGCGGTTGGGAGAATCTCAAGCTGCAGATTGCTCATAACGCATCGCCGGAGTACACCCACCTGTGGTCCACCCTGGGCTCGTTCAACAACAACCCCATGGGAATTCACTGGACTGGCATCGTTTTTGGCCTTGGCTTCATCATTTCCTTCGGCTATTGGACAACAGATTTTCTGGTGGTGCAGAGAGTGCTTGCCGCCAAGGATCTGCGCTCGGCCAAGCTCGCACCGATTATCGGAGCCGGGTTCAAGATGATGGTTCCCATCATCGTCATTTTGCCCGGGCTCCTGGGACTGGCCGTGCTCCCGGTCAAGCTCACCGGCGAAACCTCTGCCGTCGCCAACGGCGGCCACAGCTATAATGAAGTCCTGCCGCTCATGCTGGCTCGCTATTGCGCTCCCGGTCTGCTGGGTCTTGGAGTCACGGCGCTGATCGCGGGTTTCATGTCGGGCATGGCCGGGAACGTCAGCGCCTTCGCCACCGTCTGGACGTACGACATCTATCGCGCTCTCCTGAACCGAAAGGCCAGCGATCGTCATTATGTGACCATGGGGCGCTGGTGCACGGTTTTGGGAGTGCTGATCAGCGTGGGCACCGCATATCTGGTCATGTCTTTTGCCAGCATCATGGACTATGTGCAGGCCTTGTTCAGTTTTTTCATGGCTCCGCTGTTCGGCACCGTGGTCTTGGGCATGTTGTGGAAGCGGGCAACGGGGCCGGGGGGCTTCTGGGGTCTTCTGGCAGGCACGCTTTCCTCGATTGGCATGTGGGCCTGGGTAAAAGTGGATCCCCAGGCGCTGCGCTACGTGGCGCTCTCGCCGAACGCGCGCGACATGGCCGAGAACATGTATCGCGCTTTGTGGTCGTGGATCGTTTGTGTGCTGGTGACGGTCGCGGTTAGTAGCATGACAAAGCCGAGCACGGATAGTGAGCTGCACGGCCTTGTCTACGGAGTGACCGCGATTCCCTATGAGGCTGAGGCTAAATTCTACCAGCGACCGTGGTTGTGGGCAGTGGTCGTCAGCGTGGCGTTTGTCGTCCTGAATATTCTGGTCTGGTAAAAGAATCGTACCTCGAACCATGCAGGCTGGCCGAATTTCGATCTGGTTCTTCATTGGGATCTCGCTGCTGGTGAATGGCACTTTGATCACCGGCGCCGGGATTGGGGAGATTTTCCGTCCACCCGCAAACCCGGTTGTGCTCTACCAACTGCACGCCAATATCTGGTGGGGAGCCCTGTTGCTGGTGTGTGGCCTCAGTTCTTGCATTCGGTTCGCACCCGGCCGCAAGTCGTAGCGGGGAAGGAGTGGTATGACAGTACGTGAAACAATGACCATGGGTGTGATCGTCGGAAACCGCGGTTTCTTTCCCGACCACCTGGCGAAGAGTGGACGGGAAGAGATCCTGCGTGCCCTGGAAAGCGCAGGGATCAAGGCCGTGGCTCTGGGTTTGAAGGAAAGCAAGTACGGTGCCGTGGAGACACGGGAGGAATCCAAAGCTTGCGCGGAGCTTTTCAAACGCCATCGCGAGCAGATCGATGGAATTATTGTCACGTTGCCCAATTTCGGCGAGGAACGGGCCATTGCTGACACCCTGCGGATCGCCGATCTTCGCGTGCCCGTCTTGATACAAGCGACTCCCGATGAGCCCCAGAAGATGGGGATTGCCTTGCGCCGTGACAGTTTCTGCGGCAAGATGTCGGCCTGCAATAATCTGCGGCAGTACGGGATCCCCTACTCGCTTACCAGACTTCATACAGAAAGCTGCGATTCTCCCGAATTCGTCAAGGATCTCGAGTGGTTTGCCGCCGTTTGCCGGGTCGTCAAGGGATTCCGCAATCTTCGAGTCGGCGCCATCGGAGCTCGCCCCGCGGCATTCAATACGGTGCGCTACAGCGAAAAAATCCTGGAGTCGCAAGGAATTTCCGTGGAAACGCTCGATCTCTCCGAAGTGCTCGGCCGCATCGAACGGATGAAGGACAACGATGATCTCGCCCAGGCCAAGCTGGGGGCCATGAAGAGTTATGTAGATACCCATAGCGTGCCCGCTCCCGCCCTGGTCAAAATGGCTAAGCTCGGTGCGGTCATTGACAAATGGATGGCGGAGACTGAAGTCGCTATCAGTGCGGTGCAGTGCTGGACCTCGATTGAGGAAAACCTGGGGGTCGTTCCCTGCACTGTGATGAGCATGATGAGCAACGAATTGCTCTCGAGCGCCTGCGAAGTCGACATCTGCGGAGTGCTTGGCATGCATGCCCTGCAGCTTGCTTCCGGAACTCCTTCGGCTCTGTTGGACTGGAACAACAACTATGGACCAGATCCCAATAAGGCGGTTTGCTTTCATTGCTCCAACCTGCCCAAACATTTTTTTCGTTCAGTGAAGATGGATTTTCAGCAGATCATCGCGGGCACCTTGGGCAAGGAAAACACCTTCGGCACGTGCGTTGGACTGATCCGGCCGGAGGCGATGAGCTTTGCCAGGATCTCCACCGATGACACCTCGGGTACGATGCGCGGCTATGTCGGAGAAGGGCGCTTCACCGACGACCCCTTGAACACCTTCGGCGGCGCCGGAGTCGTCGAGATCCCCAACCTGCAACGCTTATTGCACTTCATCTGCGAGAACGGTTTTGAGCATCATGTGGCCGCGAATCTTTCGACGGTCGCCTCGGCGGTACAGGAGGCCACGACTCGCTACCTCGGCTGGAAGGTATACTGGCACGGCCACAATAACGGAGCCTGCTCATAACCATGATGGGGGTGGAGTGCCCAACGTCCAGCGTCCCAGTTGCCTTCTCGGACCGTGAACCCCACGCGTTTCAAGCGCACCTCACCTTTGACCAGAGGGAAAGCAGCTTGGTGCGACATCCTGCTGGCTCCAATCACAGCCGACCAGGCCCGGTGCACGCTCCAAACCCAGAAGCGAGGAGGCGGCGATGAGAGATCGTCGAGCTGCCCTGCGGGCAGGCCTGCCCGTTGTATGCTGGTTAGCATTCTGTACGGCGACGCTGGAGGGCCAAACGAAAGTGAGCGCACAACCATTCGGCAACCTGCCCGATCAAACGCCGGTCGACCTCTACACCTTGAACAGCGGTTCTGCCGAGGCTCGCATCACCAACTACGGCGGAATCGTCGTTTCCTTGAGAGTTCGGGATCGAAATCAAAGGCTTACTGACGTCGTGCTTGGCTTCGATGATCTCGCGGGATACGTCGAAAATAATAATGACCCCAAGGGCGGGGCGTTTTTCGGTGCCATTATTGGCCGCTATGCCAATCGGATTGCCCATGGCACGTTCACCTTAGACGGCAAGAAATATTCCTTACCCCTCAACAATGGGCAAAATTCGCTGCACGGCGGACCGCATGGATTCAACAACGTGGTCTGGAAAGCGAGGCCGGCCGAGAATGGAGTCGAGCTGAGCTACTTGAGCAAGGACGGCGAGGCGGGCTATCCCGGCAATCTCGCGGTAGTCGTTCGCTACACCCTGATCCAGTCTGATCTCCGCATCGAGTATTCCGCGACTACCGATGCGGATACCGTCGTGAACCTCACCAACCATTCTTATTTTAATCTTGCCGGACAAGGACAAGGCGATATCCTCGAACATCAACTCACCTTGCATGCCTCGCGATTCACCCCGGTGGATGCCAACCTGATTCCGACTGGGGTGCTCAAAGCGGTCGCGTCCACCCCGTTCGACTTTCGCCAAGCGACGGCCGTGGGTGCCCGCATCAACGCAGACGACGAGCAGCTCCGCCTGGGACACGGCTACGACCATAATTGGGTTCTCGACGGCGAAGCGGGATCGCTCGCGGAGGCGGCGGCGGTTTACGAACCGACGAGCGGACGGGTGCTGAAGGTTTGGACCGATCAGCCGGGAGTGCAGTTCTACAGCAGCAATTTTCTCGACGGTTCGATC
>JASHSL010000215.1 GCA_030040855.1 Terriglobales bacterium | reverse complement strand
AGACTCGCTCCGCCATCCTCACTTCCCAACTGCCGGTCTCGCGCTGGCACGAGCAGATCGGCGATCCCACCATCGCCGACGGCATCCTCGACCGCCTGGTGCACGACGCTCACCGCATCGAGATACGCGGAGAGTCCATGCGCAAGAAACGCAATCCCCCGCGAGATGAGAGCGATGAGAAGAAGGAATGAGTTGTAATAGTTTGACTCGAATGAGGACCAGTGTTAGCGCGGCTCCATTTGTCGGACACAAACTGGTGCCGAGTCGGGATTTTGAGCGTAGTCGGGACATTACTTAACTGTCGGCAGGGAGCCTCTTCGGTCGCTAGAGTCTAACTTTGATGCGTGGAAACTCTTGCTCTGAAAATGCGGCGTTAAGGGCTTCTAATCGCGGACGCAAGAGGTTTCCTGCGCCTGCGAGGTCGTTGACCACATCGCGCTCCGAAAAATGTCGGCACTCCAATGCAGCGACAAGCGGGCCAAGCTCGTAGGATTCACGTGGAGCATGACGGGGCGCGACACTCACATTCGTATCTCCGCGCCATCGCACCACGGTGAAGAGCAAGTTTCCCCAAGGTATTTCTACGGTAGGCCATTCGGCTTTGAGTACACCCAACGACAGGGGAACACACCTCTGTGGGTCGGAAACTAGGAAATACAGGTTTTTCGTGATGTCATCCAATAGTGCGCGGTTTGCTTTTCGCCGAAGCCAGGGGTCTAACCACCCAGCAAAAAGGATGTAGTACACAACCTTGATAATGAAGCCGATTCCCAAAACGAACGGTGCAAGGAACTCCAGTAGTCGATGCTTGGTTGCTTGTTGCACATGTAAATATTAACGTGAATTGTATAGCTGACGAAAACGAGGGCGTTAGCACTTATCAACGATTCGGTGGCGGCAGGGGAAACACTTCCGTTCCCGGAGACCTGATGACACCATAGCCGACGACCAGCGGACCTTCGCGAACCGTAAATGTTGCTCCCGGTTGGACCTCGTTGTACGGATACTCGGGAAAGTACATCAAAGCCAGCTTTACCTCTGCGGTATCGCCCGGGTTCAGTGCGTCCGGTCCTCCCACGAACATGACTGCCAGATAGTTCTCCGTGAATCGATTCCCTTCGCGAGTCGCGACGCGTTGAGATTGCGGCCCCATGACAATATGAGGGCGGTAGCACCCGGTATTGAGCCCCTGGCGTCCGTGGGAGAGTTCCGGCAACAGCGTGACGCTCGCTTCCGCAACTGGAACCATTAACGACATGCGTTTCTATGCATGAAATTTTAGACTGAGAACGTAGGTTTGCGTTCAGTTATTACTAACAGGCGACAGCGCGCAGAATGCCTCACACCAAAGAGGCTGCCTGAAGAGTAGCGACCTCGTCCGACCGGCATGCACGGTCTTGGATTACAAATGAGTCGTGTTTCTAAAGAGATAAGCAGGGGATAAAGGGGCTGGCCGCCCCTTTCCCCTGCACCCCAAATCCCCGCCGAAGCTCCTCCGCTTCGCTCCGGTTAGCTTTCGTCCCTTCGGATGTCGTTGACGAAGCCGAACATTTTCCGGCACAATCAGCCTGCCAGCGTCACTCGCTCCGACGGCTGTTCGCCTTCACCGGAACACCGTTCGGCTTCCCGCTGGAATCACCGTTCACCTTCACCGGAATCTCCAGCCTGTCCGCTGAAATTCAGATTTTGGCAGCAATCCGTGGCTTCTACCCAGGTAACAGTTGTGCCGTTGTCACGGAGCATCCATGTCAGTCCCGTCGCAGGATCAATCCACCGAGCATTTTCGAGTTCGATCTGCCACATCTGCATCTTGAGGTCGTTGACTTCGAACGTCTTCTCCCAACGAAGCGTACCATCCAGAGATTGGGCTTCCACCAGGTGCGCCCTAATCCAACTGGTACTAGGAGCCGGGCATCAGTCTTGAGGACTCCCTTTGCCACTCCGTCGAGCGACCATTTGTATTCGGTGTCGGTCCTCAGCAGTATGGTAGCCTTCCCGGTTTGCGGAAAGACGGGTGCTGTGAGGAGCAAGAACAAAAAAACGAGCATGGTCCAAGGAGACACACGAAACAGCTTTGCCCCAACGAATATGAAGTGGAAGTTTACATACGCCCATTCGCCCCATGAAGCGGTCGAGCCGGTCCCCTGCGCGTCCGCAGATGGTGCCACAAATCTGCTTGAAAGTTCGTGGCGCTGTGTTTGATTGAATTTCTGTGACCATGGCTGTTCGCACGCCTATTTGAACCAGCGATACCCAACACTGAGCTGGATTCCATTGAATTCCGGATTGCGCACGCCCAAGTTGGCATTGGAGATGTGTGACCATCGGCAAGCGATATCGAGAGATTGGTGTTTCTTCGTGAATAGTTTGATGCCGCCACCTGCCCGCGCCGTGAAGTTAAACCATGACGTATTGCCGGGAGGTAAATTCGAATTGCTCAATAACGCGCCTCCCGCCAGCTCGATATAGGGTGTCAGGCGTCCGAAATGGTGACTTGAGTTCCAGCGCAGGACAATAGGCTCGAATCCACCACCGAAGATATGCTTTGGTCGCGTTTGGGTATTCGCCGGAATCAGATTGAAACCGTACTCTAAGCCACCCTGCCGCCAGCCGCGACCGGCTTGCGCAATAATTACCCAGCCAAGGAAGACTCCGGCGGACCAGACTTGCGCCTCAGCGAAGGAGTTCGTATTCTCTTCCCCGGTTGCGCCTGCGATCCATACAGCGAGGTCCCGCCGCTCAGGGTTGCTCGCTTGAGGCATCGTCTGGGCCTCCACTCGATGAGCCAGCAAGACAGCCAGGGCGAACAGTGCTAGCTTAGACCACCATGGAGCGCCCGTGGTCATCATCGCAGTTGTTTTCCCATCGATAAGTCCGTCCTCGCGGGCCAGCGTACTGTGCCGGACAAGAGGAAGAAGGAGGTCGGGCCGCCCCCCCGATTGGCATTTTTGGCGGGCTCAACTGGAGCTACTGATTGCCAGTCGTCGAGGGCAGGGCCGAGCCAATCGGTGCTAGACGGCGGGAACCGCCTGGAGAAGCGGAATGGCAACCAGGGAGAAGTAAGCCGAACGCATGCTTGCATTTACGGGAAGTGGTGATTATACCAGAAGAGCTCGCCAACCGGATCCGCGCTTTAGGTTTTGTTCTCTAGGGCTCGGTACGGGATGCGAGTAAGCAAGCCAAGACCTGCCTGCGGGGGTCAGCCTACCGGCGGGTTTACCAAACAAGGCCGCGCAAGCGCAATGTGCTCACGGCGATCAATAAACCAAGAATACCCATCGAGACATAGTCGGCCACGCATTCCAATGTGCCCCGAAACTCAACTTCCCGTGGAAGATCGTTCATAGCCCAGCCTTGCCTCGACGGTTCGCCCTATCGACAACCCACCACCAGAGTGCCCCTTCGGGTGGGAATCGACAATAGCCCCTTGGTGGAGATCAATCGCCTATCCGTGGTATTTACCCTTGTAATCGATCACCGATGACCAGGGTCACGACGCCCCTGGCCTGCCGCAGCTAGCATCGGAGGAAGAAAACCTGGTCGACGTTGGTGCGCCCGGTTGGAGCGCCATCTCGGAAGGAAGACGGTTTTGCGGGAAACCATCGGCTCGATCCCGCTCCTCCGGGGAGCGGCTGATCCCTAAGCCTTGGTTAAGCTAGGCCGACCGGTTGGACGCCTAGGTTCCCTGCCGATCCCGTGCATGCTCTTGCCCGTCCACAGCAAGTAAGCCATATACAACACAATCGCCAGGTTCACCACGAGGACGGTGACATGGAAGGGGGTTTGGCGGTGGACGATCTTATAGATCTCATAGGGGAGATACACGGATCCCGAGATAAGGGCGATCCACTCTGCCCAAGCCCGCGCGTACCACAGCCCATAAGCCTCCACAAAACGAAGAACAGAATAGGCCAGTGCGGCCGCGGCGACTGCCCAGAGTTTGGCGCTGGTGAGTGTGTCCGCCCAGTCCAGAAAAGCCTGAGCGAAATGGCGGTCGGGGCTGATATGGAGCAGGTGAAGTAAGCCGTCCGCCACGTCCCAAGGATCCTGATGCATCAGGAAGAGCACGCCGACGCCCGCGAGCAGCACGATGAGTCCCTTCGTCAGTTCAAACGACGCAATTCCGCGCAGCAACTGAAGGTTGGGACCCTGCTCGGGCGAGCCAAGTTCTGGGTTCCTGTCGAGCATCTCGAGCACTAGCCCTATTCTATTATCCCCTGAACTGCGATCATAATGATTCTCACCAGGCGGAAAACTTTGGCAAAGGTCGAACGCGCTCAGCAGGGAGTGGTCTCCTAAGACCGCAAGAAGCGTGGCCCGGACTCGGCACTGCTTGATCGCCCCACCCGGGCGGCTTACACCAGCCTTTCCGCCTACCTTCAGGTGTGCGACAAAAGCGAAAGCGCCCACCGCCCGGCCATCGTCCGCGAACCCACTGCACGGAATGATACGGCGGATACCGCCATCGGGCAAACGCTGGAGATCACGGCTTGGCGCGAACCGAGGCCCGCAGTTCATCGACAATCTCCCGCGCTGCCTTGTAAGCTCGATCTTTGTGCGAGACGTCAAAGGAAATAGCGCCGACGCGCGCGTGCCCGCCGCCACCGTAGCGTTCGCAGATTTTCGCCAGATTCACCACCGGCTCCGATGGAGCCCAGGGGTTCGATCCGACCGAGACCTTCACCCGAAAGCTGCTCTTGCTCAAGCCCACGCTATAAATCGCCTCGGGATGCAGATAATAGGGAATGAATTTGTTGTATCCCTCAAGTTCAAGGTCGGAGACATCAAAGAAAAGCGTTCCATCCTTCAGTTCGGTACGCTCCCGCAGGACGACAACCGAGCGGTGATGACGCTCGAGGAGAGGAGGCAACAAGGGTTCGATAAAGGGCTCTTGCAAAACCGCAGCTAGCGGTTTCGTCGCGAGCAGGGGGATCAGGCGGGAAAGCAGATCCGAGCTCAGGGTAGATTCGATCACCATGGTAAGCCTCATGGCCGGCTCGCGCATTTCGACTGCAGTGCGGGCATCGGGATAGAGCGCGCCGTCGATGATGTCGGTCCACTTGACCAACTCGGCGACCGAAGCTGGATCGAAGCCAAACCGTTGCTCAGCCACCAAGGCAATCAAGCTGGTGCAGGATTTGAAATCGGGGTCGTAAAACTTGCGGTTGCTCTGATCCCGTTCAAAATGAGCGGCATCGGCTGGGGTTAGAAATGCGCTTTGGTGATGATCGAACCACCAGGTAATTTTGGGCGAACTGGAGTACTTGAAATCCACGATCGCATTTTCGTCGCCATCAAAATCGTCCTCGTTAAACAGTGCTCCCACCCGATGCAGCAGTCCGGTGAAGACAAAATCGACATCGTCGCGGATGCGCTCCCGGTAGAAGCGAGAGAATACCGCCGCGGAGGAAGCACCGTCAAAACACCGATCGTGATAAAAAACGCGAACTCGCAAGCTTAGCTCCTAATCGTGGTGAAACCAGACTACCGGAATCCCCAAGGAAGCAAAAGGGAAAGAGCGATGAATGCCATTTGGTCGCGGGTTCTGTCAAGATCGAAACCCCAGCGCGAGAAAAGACAGCGCCAGGGATCGGACTCGACCGGTTACACTCGTTCTGCAAGGCGGCCGATCCAAGGCAGCTTGAATCGCTCTCCTTGCAAGGCCTTGATCACCACTACCAGCCAGACGATCACAGCTGCCAGCACCGCTACTAGAACCACCAGCCAGGCTAAGAGGTATCCAAAGCGAGGAATGAGCGACAACAAAGCGAAAAGGATCCGCAGCACGATGGCCGAGAGTACCGCCGCGATGGCAAGAAAAATCGATTGCAGTGCATGGAATCTCACCAGGTAATTGCGGTTGTACGAGTGGTGTCGCAAGAGAATGACCGCCGGTACGAAACTGACATAGGCTAGAGCAGCCGCGACGTTGTCGAAGAAGGAACCCGGTGGCTCCTCGGTGCCAGGCGACACGACCATACGCCGGCCACAGCCCGGGCAAAATGCGGCGCGCTCGGGCATCGAGGCCTGGCAATCTGGGCAGACGATGAATATGGCATTAGACAAGCGAATGGGAGCCTTTCTTCCTGCGGCAATCTTCGCATAGGCCGTAAATCTGAAAGGTGTGCCGGGTCGTTTCGTAGTGATAGGTTTTTCCAATCTCCTGTTCCAAGCTGTCGACCTCGGGTGAAAAAAATTCCACCGAGCTGCCGCAGCGCGTGCACACCATGTGGTGATGGCTGCGGCGATTGTATTGGTGCTCGAAGCGGGCAATCCCATCGTGAAATGCAACTTCGCTCGCCAGGCCACATTCGGCCAAGAGCTTGAGGGTTCGGTAGACGGTCGTGAAGCCGATCTTGGCATCCTTTTTCTGTACCAACCGGTGGAGCTCGTTGGTGGATAGATGTTCCCGCGTCTCGAGGAAAGTCTCGAGGATGGTGTCCCGTTGCGCCGTATGTTTGAGGCCGACACGCTTGAGATGGCGGTAGAGAATCTGCCGCGCTTCCCGTATCATCTCGCGGGAGATGGTAGGCTGATCATCGATGCGTCTCTGGAGCATGGTGGCCAAGGCATCGAGCGGGTCTTTCTAACTCCGCTTCGGGAGAATCATACTGGCCTTTCGGGAATGCGCCAAGTTCTCTGCTCGCCCGCGAACCCTACGCCGGAATTGCGGAGGCGGTCTCAGTCCCTGGTTCGGTGCCCGCGAAGCTCCCAGAAAGCCGGCGTTCGGGAAGAGACGATTGGGAAAGGCGGACGGGCTAGCTTTACCACCGAATCGAGATTCCGACATGGCAACCACCAGCGCCGATTCCCGTTCTCCTACCCGGTTTGGCAGGATCTTGGCGATTTGCCTCGGCGGGTTGGGGCTCTCGGGGGTTGCGATTGGCTTCTGGCTTTATTCGATGGTTCGCGCAGCTCTTCCACAACTCGACGGGAAACTGGCAGTCTCGGGGCTCACCGCCCCGGTGATCGTCACCCGCGACATGCACGGATTTCCCACCATCGCAGCCAGTAACTTAGAGGATTTGCTTTTCGCCCAAGGATACGTGACCGCGCAAGACCGATGGTTCCAAATGGACGGAATGAGGCGCGCGGCAGCGGGAGAGCTTTCCGAGATTGTGGGAGAGAGCGAACTTGAGCACGACCGCCAGCAGCGGATCCTCGGCCTCAGGGTGGCGGCGAGAAAGACTCTGGAAATTGCCTCCGCAGAAGACCGCTCTTATTTTGAAGCCTACGCCCGCGGAGTCAACGCGTACCGTGAGTCCCACCGCAACCGCTTGCCGATCGAATTCCGCACCTTGGGCTACTCGCCGCAGCCATGGACGGCGGAAGATTCCGTGCTGATTGGCGCGTATATGGTGGAGGATCTCACCACGAGCCCACGTCCTCAGTTGACGCGAGAGAAGATTTTGGCCAAGTTGGGACCTGAACTCACCGCGGACCTTTACGTCAATTCCTCCCGGCGGGACCGTCCCCCCACCGTGTCCCCGCCGGCGGCTACCCAGAAGAAGGACCAAAAGGATGACCACACGGTCAGGAAGAGTTCCGTAGCGGCTTTACCCGAACCCCCAACCCCGGACAGCGGCCTCGGGCGATTCCCGCTGCCCAACCTGGCCGGCGCACTGACGTCGCTTCCGACTCAGCTTGCCGCCAGGCTTCTCGGACAGACATTGGCCTTCTACGATTCGCCCGGCCTGGTCGGTTCCAACAATTGGGTGGTGTCAGGGCTGCACACGCTTTCGGGCAAGGCTCTGCTCTCCAATGACATGCATCTTGGGCATCAGATGCCCAATCTGTGGTTCGCCGCGCACCTCCGTTGCGGCAATTTCGATGTTGCCGGGGTCACGCTTCCCGGATACCCCTTTGTGATCGTCGGCCACAATGCGCGGATCGCTTGGGGATTCACCAATCTGGGCCCGACGGTGGAGGATGTTTACATCGAAACCTTTGACTCCGCGGGACAGTATCTTACCCCGGATGGTTGGAAAGCACCCGTGCACCGCAAGGAAATTATTCACGTCAAAGGCGGGGCCGACGTCGTGGTTGATGTCATGCTTACCCGCCACGGCCCCATCGTCACCGAACTGGTTCCGGGAGAAACCCGCAAACTGGCCCTGCGCTGGACTCTCTACGACGGCATCCGCGATCCCTTCTTGGCCGTCGATGCCGCCCGGAACTGGGAGGAATTCGAGCGCGCGTTTTCGCAATTGGACGCCCCCGCACAAAATGTGGTCTACGCGGACATTGAGGGCAACATCGGGTATCACGCCACGGGAAAGATTCCGATTCGGGCCTCCGGGGATGGCAGCCTGCCGGAAAACGGGAGCGACAACGCGCATGAATGGATTGGCTACGTGCCTTTTGATCAGCTGCCGAGCGTCTTTAATCCACCCTCGGGCATCATTGCCACGGCCAACAGCCGAGTCACGACCAGTGATTATCCCTATTCGCTCAGCGTGGAATGGGAGGCACCCTGGCGAAGTTCGCGGATCTATCATGTGCTCGAAGCCGGAAAGAAGTTTTCTGCCGCCGATATGCTCGAGCTTGAAGCCGATATCTATTCCGAGCCGGACCGATTTTTCGGAGAGCGCTTTGTCTATGCCGTGGACCACGCCAAGAATCCGTCCCCCCGGGCAAAGGCCGCGGCGGACATCTTGCGGGAATGGGACGGTCGCATGACCGCGCATTCGGCCGCGCCGACGATCGCGGTCCGCTCGCGAGAGCAAGTGGAACGGCTGCTCCTCGAACCCAAGCTGGGGCCCGAACCCGGAGATCCCCTGCAGGCAAAATCCACCCTGAACTGGAAAAGCTACCGCTGGATGATGGAAACCATCTGGCTGGACAACATCATCCAGCATCAGCCGAGCCGATGGCTGCCCGAAGCCTACGCCAACTATGACGAACTGTTCACCGCGGCCGTCGAGAGCGCGGTCGGGGATCCGGCCGTGCCGCAGGATCTGAACAGCTGGGAGTGGGGACGGGTGAACCCCGTCGACATTAACAATCCGGTGCTCGGCCGGATTCCGATTCTCAGGCATTGGGCCGGCCCAGGGTTCAAAGAACAATCGGGAAGTGCCTACACGGTGAAAGCGGTGACCGAGACCTACGGGCCTTCTGAGCGCATGACCGTCGATTTGGCCAATCTCGATCAATCTACCTTGAACCTGGTAACCGGCGAGGCAGGAAACTTGGGCAGCGCCTACTACATGGATCAATGGCAAGCCTGGTATCAAAACTTCACTTTTCCATGGCCATTCTCGCCGCAGGCCGTGGCCAAAGCGCGGGTTCATGAGTTGCGGTTGGAACCGGGGAGCTGAGAACCGATGGTTAGTTCGGCGGTGGATCGACCAGCTTGACGTCGTAGGAACGACCAACGATGTCAGTAATCTTACCGTTCGGCTGAACGAGCGGCAGATCCGTGGTTGTGTCATAAATCTGGAAGACACCCCCTTGACAAACGTACACAACGTTCGGAGTTTGTCCGGGAACCGGTTGAATGCCCGTGGCGTCTCCCGCTTGCTGGGGGATCACAACCTGCGAGGTGTTGGTATTGAAGATGGAGAGGCAGCCGCGCACTTCCACCCCGGGATTGTTCACCGAGTAGCAGCCATGCGCGCCGATGAAGAGCTGTCCGTTCGCCCCCATCTGCATGAGATCGTGATACCCATCGGTGATAAGGATGGGGCGGGAGTTGAGTACCGCCAGGGAATTGGCGTTTAGCATGTTCAAAGTCCCACAGGTCGGTGCCGAGGTTCCCTCGCCACAAGCGGTGTGCGGGGGCGAGCCGGCAACATATAACGTGCCGCTGCTGACCAAGCCGTAGGTGGCCGCGCTTACCGGCGTGGTTGGACCCGGAGCCGCGCTGCCGACGGTATACGTTGTCACCCCTGCTGCCACCCCTCCACACTCCGGACCACAGTCGAAAATGTAGGCGGTGGAGTTGTCGATAAAGATGGCCGACACCGGGCGGTCAAAATGACTTTGGGAGGTGCCGGTCACCACCGTGCGCGGATCGGTGTAGGACCCGATCAGTGCCGTCGCAATGAGGGTTAGGTTATCCGACTGGTTGCTAAAGACGAGAATATGAGTCCCATCGGGGCTGCCCACGATGTACTGCGCCCCAACTACAGGAATGGTGGCGGTCACAGAGCCGGTTTGCAAATTCATGACGACCACGGCGCCCGGCGCCTGTCCGAGGACGGTTGCCGTCGGCACGGCAGCGTAAGCGGTGACACTGTCGTTGCCAATGAACATGCTCGCGGTCTGACCCGGGAGATTAATAGCCGGCACGCCGGTCTTGCCCCCGGGCGCAGTGGCGATCGCTTCGTTAGCGTTATCGATCACCACGACCGTATTGCCCGTGAGACTGTAGACAATTGTGCGCGAGAGGTCGGGAGAAACGGCCATCAGACCGGGCTGTGTAGATTCGCCGATCAAACTGATGTTCGACGTCGAGAGGTCGTTGTTGATAGCGTTCACGATGTTCAGGACCGGCAAATTGATTCCTGCCGTCGGAAACACCGGGTTCGAAACGAAGGCACGAAATTTGAAGCCGCTGAGTTTATGCTGCTGGGTCGTGCTCGAGGATTTTTTTCCTGCCCCACAGGACACCACACCGAAAGCGGCGAGCATCAGCAAGCTCGTGAGGGTTCTGTTCAGACTTCAGACTCCGAAGGATATGAGGAACAAAAGATTAGATGCAAGAAACGCGATTATAGCAGATGCAGGTCGCAGCCGAACTCGCCTAGAACGACCGTGGAGCCGAGATGCGACGCGGAAACGGCCGGGAACCCGGCCCTGTCAATCCGGGGATAAATCCTGTATGCTCAACCAAATGTCAAAGGATTTATTGACCAGGATGAAACAGGCTCCGGTGTTGTGCGACGGCGCGACCGGCACGCTTCTCTATGCCAAAGGAGTCTTCATCAATCGCTGCTACGATGAGTTGAACGTTTCTCAACCCGACCTGATCCGGGACATTCATCGGGACTACCTCCAGGCCGGCGCGGAGATCATTGAGACAAACACCTTTGGGGCGAACGTGTTTCGCCTGGCTCGACACAGTTTGGCCGACCGGGTCCGGGAGATCAATCTAGCGGGGGTCAAACTAGCCAGAGAAGCAGCCAAGAGTTTTGACGCCTGGATTGCGGGCTCCGTCGGCCCGCTTGGAATCCGCATTGAGCCCCTGGGTAAGACCTCGTTAGAAGAAGCTCGCACGGCCTTTCGCGACCAGATCGCCGCCTTGATCGAGGGAGGAGTAAATGTGCTGATTCTCGAGACCTTCGGTTACGTAGAGGAAATTCACCAGGCGATGCTGGCGGCGCGCGATGTCGATCCCACGGTCCCCCTCATAGCCCAGGTCACCATCGATGAGGACGGAAATTGTCTCGATGGCTCGACTCCGGAGGTTTTTACACCCAAGTTGGAGCAGTGGGGAGCGGATGTGATTGGCTGCAATTGCAGCGTGGGTCCGGTGGCCATGCTGGAGGGGATGGAACGCATGCGTCCTCTGACCTCCTTACCGCTGGCCGCCCAGCCCAATGCAGGAATTCCACGCTCGGTCGAGGGGCGCAATATCTACCTTTGCTCGCCGGAGTACATGGCGAGCTACGCCCGCAAGTTTGTCGCCGCGGGCGTTCGCCTGGTCGGGGGGTGTTGCGGAACCACGCCGGACCACATCCGCGCGATGAAGTCTGCCTTGCGGGTGGGAGAGGCGCGTTCCAAAGTGGCGGCCACGACGACTTCCCAAGCTTCCCTGACTGCGGTTCCCGCCGTGCCCCTCGAACAGCGGTCGCACCTCGGTCGAAAATTGGCCCGCGGTGAATTCGTCACCATGGTCGAAATCGTTCCCCCCAAGGGCAAGGATGCTCCCAAGGAGATGGAAGGGGCTCGCTTTCTCAAGTCCGTAGGCGTCGATGGAATCAACATCCCGGACAGCCCGCGGGCCTCCGCCCGCATGAGTAACCAGGCCTTGTCGCTGCTGGTGCAGCAGCAGGTGGGAATCGAAACCATCCTGCATTACACCTGCCGTGATCGAAATGTCCTGGGTATCCAATCCGACCTTCTCGGGGCTGCCGCCATGGGTCTTCGGAACCTGCTTTGCATCACCGGGGACCCGCCCAAAATGGGCAACTACCCCGACGCGACCGCCGTCTTTGACGTGGACTCGATCGGACTGGTGAACATCGTTCGCAATTTGAATCGCGGTCTCGATATCGGCAGCAACCCTATCGGCCAGGGAACCGCCTTTGTCATCGGGGTGGGAGCCAACCCCGGCTTGAACGACATGGAGGAGGAAATCCGCCGTTTCGAATATAAGGTGCAGGCGGGCGCGGAATACGTGGTCACGCAGCCGGTCTTTGATCTGCGCTTGCTCGAAAACTTCCTGCGCCGGATCGCGCACTGCCGAATTCCCGTGATTGTGGGAATCTGGCCCCTCATTAGCGTACGCAACGCAGAGTTCATGAAGAACGAGTTGCGGGTCTCAGTCCCGGACGGAATCTTGGAGCGCATGGCGCGAGCCCAGACCCCGGAAGCGGCTCGGGAAGAGGGCATCGCCATTGCCCGCGAGATGCTCCTCGCGGCCCGGGATCGGGTGCAAGGAGCTCAGATCAGCGCTCCCTTGGGCAAGTATGCCGCGGCCGTCGATGTACTCGAGGCGCTGGGCAGTTTTCCTTCCGCCCCGGTTTAGGGACTCGCATTTACCCCAAATTAACATTCCCGTGAGACACGCTTTCGGCGACCTGGATTACAATAGCAAGGAAGGAGCGACCGCGTTGCCTAAATTTGAGGAGTGTCTGGAGCGCCTGGAAAAGATCGTCCAGGAACTCGAGAAGGGAGAGGTGCCTCTTGAAAAGTCACTCACCCTCTTTGAAGAAGGAATCGAGCTTTCTTCCACTTGCCGGAAGGAATTGGACCAGGCGGAAGGCAAAGTGGAAATTCTTTTAAAGCAAAACGGCAAGCTCCAGACGGAGCCCCTGGAACCCGTGAGCGAGGTTCCACCTACCCGCAAGTAACCGCTGGGAATTATGGAAATCCATGGCGAGAGGCGCCCGTGCGGTAGCCCTGCCACGGCGCAGTCACCGCGAAATGCGATAGAAGTTCGAGGACGTATGAAACCACAGACTGTCATTGTTCTGCTTCAGTCCGACGCAGCGATCCGCCGATCTCTTATCTCCGCATTGAGCCACTCGTTTCCGTTCCTTCGCCAGGTTGATTCGGTCGCTGAACTCCGAACCCACATCGGCAAGTATCCTGGCGGTGTAGCGATCTTGGACATGGAGCAAGCCTCGTTATCGGATGTGGAGCGCTTGGCCCGCGATTTTCCGGCAGCCGGCATCGTTTGTACCCATCGCTGCGCCGACGATGCAATGTGGACCGCGGCCCTGAACGCTGGAGCCCTGGATGTTTACTTCTCGTCAGATATCCAAGGCATCGTCCGTGCTGTGCTGGCCGGGCGCGCGAACACCCGGGCGGCAGCCGCATAGCGAGGCTGGACACCCCGGGCGGCATTTTTGATCTGCGTCCGCCCGCCTAATCAGGACTCCGGGTATCGACTAGCGACAGCCTAGAACCTCCTCGATGCCAGGGAGGGGCGACTGTCTCTCGCCGCTGGATCGAACGACCTGGTTCGCCTGTAGATCAGGCCCCAACCCATCCCAAGGTTCCAAGCCGCAGGCTTGTTATACTCAGCCTCATGCTCAGCGCAACTCTCGGGCGCGGCCGGGAGCTCACGGACGCGGCCCTCAACCGATTGCTGCCCGCAGCCGATCAGCATCCGGTTTCCATTCATCAGGCTATGCGCCATAGTGTGTTTGCCGGCGGAAAACGCCTGCGGCCGATCCTGTGCATGGAGGCCGGCCGCATGGTCGCCGGTT
>JASHSL010000214.1 GCA_030040855.1 Terriglobales bacterium | reverse complement strand
CGAATGTTCCCCAGGTCTTCGTTGCGCCGTTTCCGTGGACTGGAGCGAAGTGGCAGGTATCACAGGGGTTGGGTTCCGAACCTCGGTGGAGGGCCGATGGCAAGGAACTTTATTACTACGACCTTTCTCAGTTATTCGCTACCGAAGTGAATAGCATGGGTACAACGTTCCAGGTCGGCAATAGCAAACCACTGTTCCACCTGGGACTGACCGGCCTCTCCATGGAATATTCGCCGGCCCGCGACGGCCAGCGATTCATCGCCATCACGCCAAGGGAAGGTTCTTCCCAGCAACTGACCCTGGTGCAGAACTGGACAGCGGACCTTTCGGCCCGGTAAGCGCCGAGCTTGATCGCCGCCATTGCGCGCAATCTCCTAGGAGAGGGGGCTGCCAGATCTCCTCGCCGTTGCCGTTCCGCTCACTGTAAAATAGAGTGTGTTTTCAACTGACCCTGCTTATTCGGTGACGAATGTCCAAGTCGACCTTATGGTCGACCAACCGTCCGTGATCTCCCTTCACGATGTGGTTCACAAGTACGAAGATCGTACAGCTTTGAATGGGGTCTCCTTTGATGTCCAGTCGGCGGAATTGTTTGGGTTGCTCGGTCCCAACGGCAGCGGCAAGACCACGCTTTTCCGGATTCTTTCGACGCTGATGGTTCCAGTTGCTGGCCGGGCCACAATCATGGGATTGGATGTTGCTCGCGACCCCGGCCGTCTGCGCCATCTGATCGGCGTAGTTTTTCAGGCGCAAAGCATCGACGTAAAGCTAACAGCCATGGAGAATCTGAGGCACCAGGGTCATCTCTATGGCTTGCGTGGAGCAACACTCCGGGCTCGCATCGAAGAGATGCTCGAGCGAGTAGGGCTGGCGGATCGTGCCCAGGAAAAGGCCGAGGCCTTTTCCGGAGGAATGCAGAGGCGGCTGGAGCTGGCGAAAGGGCTTCTTCATCATCCCTCGGTGTTATTGCTGGATGAACCCACCACCGGGCTCGATCCCGGAGCGCGGCGCGATCTGTGGCAATACCTGGCGACCTTGCGAGACCAAGAACGCGTTACCGTCCTCGTCACGACCCATCTCATGGAGGAGGCGGAACGTTGTGATCGCTTGGCCATCCTGAATGAGGGCAACGTGGTGGCGCTGGGCACGCCTGACGAACTGAAACATGAAATTGGTGGGGATGTAATTTTGCTCGATTCCAAGGATCCGGAGTCTCTGGCGCGGCGAATTCGCAGCCAGTTCGCATTGGATGCCCAAGTGCTTCAGCAACAGGTTCGTGTGGAACGGGAGAACGGTCACCGCTTCGTCACCGATGTGGTCGAGGCCTTCCCCGGTGAGATCGAAGCCGTCTCTGTGAGTAAGCCAACTCTGGAGGACGTCTTCATCCACCGCACCGGTCATCGATTCTGGACGGATGAGGCGAAGAACGGCTAGGACCGCCGTTCCCTGCTTCTCGAGCCTGGCGAATGCGCCCCATGTCATAAGCAGCCAAACAATGGCCGACATTGCCTGGGGGCGGATAGAATGAGGTCGATATGGCAACCCGCACGGAAATCTTAGCCTCCCCCGCTACCCCGGCCTCGGTTGGAGTCGCTCTACCCGCGTTTACTCTGTGGTGGCGAGAAGTGGTTCGTTTCTACCGTCAGCGCGCCCGCGTCGTGGGTGTTATCGCCTCTCCCGTCCTGTTCTGGATCGTAATTGGCTCGGGCTTCGGCAGCTCGTTTCGCTCGGGTGATGCTCGAGGACAGCAGCACTATCTCGGCTACTTTTATCCGGGCGCATTGATCATGATCGTATTGTTCACCGCGATCTTCACAATGATGTCGGTGATCGAAGACCGTAAGGAAGGATTCTTGCTCTCCGTGATGGTCGCTCCCGTTCCCCGCTCCGCGATCGTGCTTGGTAAGGTACTAGGCGGGACGACGTTGGCCAGCATCCAGGGATTGATTTTCCTGGCCTTCGCGCCCCTCGTTGGCGTACACCTCGGTCTGTGGGAACTTCTCTCCGTGGTCGTCGTCGTGTTCCTGGTTTCCTTCGCGCTCACCGCGCTTGGTTTCGCCATCGCCTGGCCCATGGATTCGACCCAGGCCTTCCACGCGATCATCAATCTGTTTCTGATTCCGCTTTGGTTGCTTTCCGGTGCCCTATTTCCGCTCTCGGGAGCCTCGGGCTGGCTGCGTCTGCTGATGCAGTTGAACCCGCTGACCTATGGGGTTGAGGCGTTGCGCGGACTCTTATATCCGGCCAGCCAAACCATGACATCTCTTTCGACGAACATCGCCGCAATCGCCCTGTTCACACTTTGCATGTTTGCTTTATGCTTCTTGATGGTGAACCGGCGCACCACGAGGCCGACCGCATGATACAGATTCCGCCCCAATACGCTGTTTTCCCGGGACTCGACGCCAGCCTGAATGGAACCAGTGCGGTGCTGCTGCTCGTCGGCCGAGGATTGATCAAACGCGGACGCATGGCCGCACACCGGGTGGTGATGATTACCGCCCTGATTTCTTCGAGCGTCTTTCTCACTAGCTATCTCTACTATCATTGGCATGTGGGATCGGTCCACTTTCAGGGACAGGGGTGGTTACGGCCGGTGTACTTCACCATCCTGATTTCCCACACCTTCCTTGCCGCGGTGATTGTGCCGATGATCATCATAACCTTGAGCCGGGCGCTTCGCGAGCGCTTCGACCGCCATCGTGCCATCGCTCGCTGGACCTATCCTTTGTGGCTGTACGTCTCGGTGACCGGGGTGGTGGTTTACTTGATGCTCTATCGTCTCTTCACAGGTTGAGTTGGCTAACTTGCGCTGGGCGATCGATGCCGATCGAAAGACCCATATCGTTGGTCGTGACCAGCGTCGAGGATCAACCAATGAGGGCTCACGGCCTGTGATTCCAAGGCAAGACAAACCCGGCGGTTTTCCTCGCCTGAGGTTCGAAAATGTCCCTGGTGCGGTTAAAGATTGATGTTTCCGGAACGACAGGAGACGCCGCCTGGCGCGAGATTCGGCAGTTCGATCAAGTCCAGAGCGCTCGCTTTGGACCGCAATTCGGGAGTGGCGGGCGGTGCCAACATGACGCCAAGGCTCCGCATAACAAAGGCGAATGGATCGGTGCCGAGATCGAGCTACAGACGCCGCTTCTAGCCCAATACGCTGTTTCGCATTATCTCGAACAGGATCGCGTTCTCGACGCGGACGTGGTCGAATAACTTCCTCGGAACAGGCGTCCGGCAAGCGCCAGAAAAACAAACACGCAGGTTTCTTTGAAGAGCAACTCGGGGACCCTTCGTGGCTAATGTTCCCTACTATTGAGTATCGTCTCATAAATCCCTTACTGGCCGGCTTGCTCCATTTCGGGGCATGACTTCCGGATTGCGCGCAACCAGGACCTCAGCAGATCGGTGCGAATTTCGCTGTGGCCGCCTCCAAGAGACCGGGATATAGTGACCGCATGGCAACAACGGAGCGCGACGTTCCACCAGCCAAAGTTTCCACGCTCAACACTGCGACCGGATTCCCCGGGCGCTTGCTTTGCCTCGACGTCTACCGCGGCCTGATGGTTGCGGGCATGATCATCGTGGACAACCCGGGGAGTGACGAGCATGCCTACTGGCCCATCATGCACGCCAAGTGGAACGGTTGGACACCCGCCGACTTCATCTTCCCTTCTTTTCTCGTTCTCGTGGGAATTTCTCTGGTGTACTCGTTCGAGGCGCGGCGGCGACGCCGCGAAACCAACAAGCAGATTCTCTGGCACGCTTTCAAGCGCAGCCTGATCCTCATCGCCATTGGGTTGCTCGTCAACGCCTCACCAATTTATGGACTGGACTTGCACAGCTGGCGCTTCGAGGGCGTCACCCAGCGGATTGGGCTTTGCTATTTTTTGGCGGCGATCCTGGAATTGTGGACCGGGCGTCGCGGCCAACTGCTGGCCTTGGTCGGGTGCCTGCTTGGCTATTGGGCCTTGTTGCGTTTTGCACCCGTGCCTGGCGCCGGCGTTCCTGGCCGGGACATTCCTTTCATGGACCAGGTGCAGAATCTCCCTGCCTGGCTCGACCGAAAACTGTTTATGGGCCACCTCTACGATGGCACCCGCGACCCGGAGGGAATCATTCACACAATTCCCGCAATCGGAACGACGCTGATCGGGGTATTGACGGGTCACTGGCTCAAATCCAAGCGAAATACCTCCAAGCTTATTGGTGGCATGGTGTTCTTAGGAATTTTGGGAGTGCTCGGGGGCGAGCTCTGGAATCGCTGGTTTCCGATCAACAAAAATTTGTGGACCAGTTCGTTTGTCCTGTTTAGCGGCGGGTTCTGTCTCCTGTTCCTCTCGCTGCTCTATTGGGTGACCGAGGTGAAGCACTGGCGCGGAAAATGGACCATGCCGATCCTCGTCTTCGGCATGAACGCCATTGCAGGTTTTGTGGCTGACTCGCTGATTTACGGACCGGGATATACCTTTACCGTCACAGCCGCGAATGGCGCAACGATGAGTTGGCACGAAGCTGCGCAGTCCCATCTCGAAGCAGCCGGTTTGAGTGTAGCCAGCGCTTCGTTGGTCTATTCGCTCGGCGCGGTCCTGATTTGCTGGATTATGCTATGGTTCTTATGGCGGAAGAAGATCTTCTTAAAAGTGTAGGGTCACAGAGCTAGGATGCCCTTCTTGCCCTGCAAAGGTCGACAATTCCTGCTCGAGATCGACCAGGTTCTAATCTTAAGCCATCACCTGCACTGTCTAAGCCGATCTCCTACCCGACGAAACGCGGCGACAGCCGCGAGAGGTGCCCTTTTTGCCTGCTCGACCCTGGCACCCAACGCAAGCACAAGAGGCGAGCGTTGTCATTCATCACTCCGCGGTGTGACTCGAATCACAGCCCCGAGCGGCATGAACATTACAATTAATTCGAAACTACGGTTCATCGGAGGTCCCGATGTCCAGACTTTGCATATTTGTTTTCGCCGCAATCTTTTCTATCGCTTTACTTTCCGCGCAGCAGACGCAAACCACGCAAAAGGTAACGTCCTACGCGGATATCCCCGCCGAAGCTGCCAAGCGTGTCAATCCCGTCAAGTCCACGCCTGAATCGCTCGCCCGCGCCCGCAAGTGGTGGAAGCTCGACTGCACCATGTGCCACGGCAAGGATGGCGATGGCAAAGGCGATGTCGCCGCCAGTATGAAGCTGACCCCCGCCGACTTCACCAACCCGGCCACGCTCAAAGAACGTACGGACGGCGAACTTTTCTACATCATCAAAAACGGCCACCAGGACATGCCCCCCGAAGGCGATCGCATCAAGGCCGAAGAAGGCTGGGACCTGGTAAATTATGTGCGCTCGTTGTCGAAGCCGAAGGAAGACGTCGAGCAGAAGCCGTAGAAAGCCGAGTGTCTTCATTGCTTGTTCTCCGAGCGCCCTAGCGCATCGCCGGGCTAGGAGATCCTGGTGTCCATTTGCAAGACAAGTGGACACGTGTACGAAACCGGCACAACAGTCCAGCACCTTTGTAGCCAACAACGCCTGCTTTGGCACTAACGTTGCCCTGGAGTGCAGGTTATACACGAAAAATGTATTGGTCTAAGAGATGGACTACAGCCAGGGGATGCCGAGGCAATTGAAAAATCCCTGTTCTTCCGCGGTCTTGTCGATATGAGTCATGGTCTCATCAGTGGTCGCTTCATGACCAGAGGCCCGCGAGGTACGTTTCGACCTCTACTGGAGGGTAGCCATTCCCGCCAACGGTTGATCGGAGTCCGACATCAGGATGATCACAACAGTAGCGACACCGCTGTTGTTGTATGAACCCAAAGACATCGATACGGTAGCACCGTTGACCTTCATCGTAGCTGTGTTGCCGGACACATGATATGAGAACGTAGAACCGACTTTGGGTCCGTTTTCGCCCTGGTTGTATCCCATGACCGAGCGAAAGGTCCCGGTGCCAGCACCGTTGAAATTGATTGTGCCAACGGCAAGCGTTTCTTCCGACGGAACGTGCACGGTGCCGATTCCCGTGACCTCGGCGATTGCACTCCTTGTTCCCTCGATAAAGAACGCATAAGTTCCATTCAAGCTGGCATCGCTAGCCGCGAATACCGGCGCAACGAGCAGCAATAACGGAAAGAGTAATACTGCTAACTTCTTCATGGGTCTCCTCAGTGACGGCGATACCATCAGACGGGCTTTGCCCGTTTCGACCTCAGTTCTCTATGTTGGTCGTAGAAACTTTAACTTTAGTGGCGGGCTTCAAGGTGCGACAATGGCCGATATGTGCCGGTAATCAAGGGAAAGGTCACCTTAGTTTCATCTGGTAACAATTCCGAAGTTGCCTTTCCGGACACGTTCGTCCTTGCTGGCTGCTTCACGATTCAGGCGGCGGCTTGGCTGTAGTCCTCTTGCTCGCATTCTTCGTTCTTGAGCTCATCAGGCGAGTAGCCGTCTTCCCACATCGGGAACACAGATCGGCAACGACATTCCTGCATTATCGCCAACCGCCCGACCAAACTTATGTTTTGCCAAGCCCACAGTTCCCCGCAGACCGAATTTTGGTGCTACCCCGGTGGATTTCAAACTGCACCACTGCTGCTATTCGAGAGTCTCGTGCCCGATTTCTGCTATAGTGCGAACGGGGCTATCCTTCATGGCTTCCATTGCACATCCCGCCACTCCAGGCGAGCGCAACCTACGTCCGCGAATGCCAATGCGCAACCGGCTCGTCTTTCTTTTGACCGGCTGGTTGATCGTGCTGATGCCATTCCTGTTCTGGTGGAACACCTGGTTCGGCCGTCGGCTTTCCGACAAGCAAATCGCCAGTTACCTGCGCGACGACAAGCATCCCCGGCACATTCAACACGCTCTCGTGCAAATTGGCGAACGCATGAACCAACACGATTTGACAGTCACACGTTGGTACGGCGAACTCCCGCGCCTCGCGTCCTATCAGGTTGAAGAGGTCCGCAATACGGACGCATGGGTCATGGGCCAAGACACTTCCGTCGCAGATTTTCATGGGGCGCTCAGAAGCATGCTCAATGACCCCTCTCTCAACGTCCGCGGCAACGCCGCACTATCGCTGGTGCGATTTGGAGACGCCACTGGAAGGCCGCAGCTTCTCGAACTGCTCCAGCCCGCCCGCGTTGTGTCGCCGCAGGCAGGAACGATGATCGATGCCGCAAAGGCAGGCACCGTCGTCCGTGAGGGCGGAACCGTGGCGAAACTTGAAAACGGCGAGGGTAACAAATTGGAGGTTCGTTCCCCGATCAACGGACGTTTGCGCGAGGTCTCTGCACCAATCGGCGAGCCGCTCCCGGCTGGCGCTCTCATTGCGACGGTGAGCCCTAGCAGCACGCAGGTCTGGGAAGCTTTGCGCGCCCTTTACCTGGTCGGGCAACCTGAGGATATTGCCGCAATTCTACCTTACGAGAGAGACCTTCCCGAGACTCCTGACCAGGTTCGACAGCAGGCCATCGAGACCGAAAGGGCGATCCGGGAGAGGGAGAAATAGAAGTCGCGAGGAATCTCCAGGGCTTTCAACTCCTGAAGAACTTCGCATAGACATTTCGCAGGCACGGCAGATGGGGAAATAAGTGTCAACGCAATCCCACTCTCGGCCACGTCGACTGAGAATCCTTTCCTACTCCGTGCGCAGGGCCTCCATGGGATCCACCGAGGCAGCGCGCCACGCAGGCAGAAAGCCGGCTGCGGTGACACAAAGCGCGAGCACCACCGTGGCCGTCGTCAGTGCCAGCGCGTCATAGCCGCCAACACCATAGAGCTGGCTGGCCATCAAATGCCCGGCCAAAAGCGCCGCCGGAATCCCCAGCCCAACGCCGATCAGAATCTGCCACATCGCGCCGCGCAACACCATCGCCAACACGCTCGATTGTGTGGCCCCCAGTGCCATGCGGACGCCGATCTCGCTGGTGCGACGGGCCACGAGATAGGACGTCACGCCATACAGCCCCACCGAAGCCAGGATGAGCGCCAGAACACCAAACAGGCTCGTGAGCTTAGCGATGATGCGCTCCTCGTTAAAGTTGCTGGCCACCTGGGCGTTGAAAGACCGAAGATCAACTACCGTCAGATTGGGATCAATTTCCGCCAGGGTGCGACGAATTAATGTCTCCAGATTGTGCGGCGGCACACGGAAGTTGAGAAGTACAGAGTTGAGGAACAGGGTTTGCGTCTCAATGGTAATCATCTGCGGTTCCTGATAGCCAGTGAAGCGCTGGGAGAGCGGACGCAGGAACACCGCGCGGACTGGATCGCGCGGGTTGTTCATCTTGAAATCGGCAAAAACGCCCACGATCTCAAAACTGCCCGAGTACTGCGGCCGGCCAATGCCGAAGTGTTTACCCAGCGGATCCTGGTTGGGGAAGAATTTTTTGACGAAAGTCTGGTTCACCAAGGCAACAGCCTGCACGCTCGTGGTGTCCTGGTCAGTGAATCCACGGCCCCGCAAGATGGGCACACCGATGACATCGAGAAATCGAGGGTTCACGCGATCCCATGTCGAGCCACACTTGTCACCCGGACGGGGGGCGGGATGACCCTGCTGGATGACGCATTCGCTCCAGTTGTCGCCTTCAAGCGGGCTGTAGAGTGCCATGCCCACACCGGCAACGCCGGTTAGCGCGGAAAAGCGATCTTCGATCTGGCGGTAGAGTCCAGGCAGCCGTTCGACCGGATAGCCGGCTCCTTCGGGGTCGAGGTGCAGCACGTAGCGGTGGGCGGTGGCGACACCAAAATTTTGATTCTCCAGGTTCCGGAGCGACTTGGTCATCAGGATGGCGGCAGCCAGTAAGACCAGGGACAAGGCCGTCTGAAGGATGACCATGGCCTTCTCTGGCACTGAAGAGCGGTCGCGGGTGGAGCGGTTCACACCACGCAGCACCTCGGCGGGCTGTGTGCGAGACGATAAGTACGCGGGAGCCAAAGCGAGCACA
>JASHSL010000213.1 GCA_030040855.1 Terriglobales bacterium | reverse complement strand
CCTCCGGACAGCGAACCAGGACGAACGTTCGCCTCATCACGGGCGAGGAGCGGACCGAAGAAATTGCCCGCATGTTGAGCGGTGCCAGGCTCACCGAGACCTCCCGCAAACATGCCGAACAGATGTTGAGAGCCAGCCGGTAAGTTGCCGTTCGAGCACGGACACGCGACCCAAGCCGCGGAGCACCGGCCGCACCCGGCTGCGACTCTCTCTACCGCAGAGGATGATGTCAAGGGGATCGTTCCGAAAAAAATTTCCTGAACGAGACACTGTCCGCGGCGTTCTTCATGCATGAGGACCCAGCGAGTGTTCGCAGGAGAAGCGCTCCTGAGCGATAGAGCGACGACCGAGCACAGTCCAGACAACAGTCGAGACGAACTGCTCGCGGATCTCGTCCACCAGCACTCGCGGCTCGTCTATCGCATCGCCTATGCCGCGCTCAGAAGCCATCACGACGCCGAGGATGCGACCCAGGAGACGTTTTTCCGCTCACTGAGTCTGGGCTCCGAGATCAGCAATTTCGCCGTCCCGGATCAGCAGGCGCAGAACGTGATGCCGCTGCTGCGCCAGTTGAAGATCGAAGGCAGCACCGTGGCGCAACTGGGAAAGCCGCTCGTGGTAGGCAGCGTGGACGATCCCAATTCCAAGCGGCAGTTTCAGCTCGAAGTGATGGTCAGCAAGCTGCGGTGACGTCAGCCCTGGCTGGCGAGGCGACCAGGTCGAAAAGTGCCTTCCGCCCAGAGGGTACGGCGATCTAGATCGGCACTAGATGAACCAACTTATGAACGCCCCCAGGGGGTGCCCGCGATCACCGAGACCGGGGCGTTCGAGCTGCCCGGCGCGTCACGAACTTCACTTCAGGTTGAACAGCGCGTTGACGTGGGCGGTCACCGTCACGCTATGCGGCGTGAATTCCTCCGTCGGTGCGGGAGCTGCACTCATCATTGTCGCGGTTGTACCTACGGCCTGCCTGGGCATGACGATGTGAGGATTCTCGACGACATCGACCGAAGCGTAGGAAAGCTCTCCCAGAGTTCGATGGCTGGCACGAGCGAGGGCATCGGCGGAACTGCGCGCGCGCCGATAGGCATCCTCAACGGCCTTGTTCTTGGCTTCATCCATGTCTTCGAGGGTGTAGCTCACGGTCTGGCTTTCGCTCACGTTGGCCTCGGCGAGCTGCTGGGTAAGGGGGCCCACTTTCGAGAAATCCTTCAACTGCAGCGTGATGTCGGTCGTGACCCGGTACCCGATGAGCTTCCGCTTGGGGTTTTTCCAGTCGTACATCGGTTGCACGGAGAAAAAGCCCACGGTTGCAGCCTTGGGATCGATTCCATTGGCGCGCAGCACTTGGCGCACCTGCTCCACGTCTTTCGAGGCGTGCTGATAGGCCTCCTGCGAGGTGGCGTCTTCGACGGAGACGTTGAATTGAATCCGGGCCGTATCCGGAGCAGCTTCAAACCTGCCGTCGGCGCCAACGTAGACCGTGTTGGGTGGCGCGGAGACAGCGGCGCGCTCCTCGGGAAAGGCCATGGTTATGGTGAGAAAAAGCATCGCTAGGAAAATGCCGGCCGATTTCATCGCGCTCCTCCTGCAAAGGAATTATCCAGCATGGGAAAGCGCAGCAGCCACCTAAGTCGGGGGCCCTGCTGGCAGCATCTAAACACCAGGGCCGGCTTGAGCCCCGCTGCAGTACGCTGGATCTCAACGCCGCCCTTGCTACTAATCCTCTCAGTTTCAGCGGATTAGGTTGACCAAAGTAGTTCTCTCCGGTAAGGTTTACTATGAAAACTGGGGGAAAACCTCTGAAGGGAACCTTTATTGTGTCTAGCAACCACGGCAAGACGCTGCTTCTGTTGAAACCCCGGGGGTTCTGCGCGGGCGTGGTGCGGGCTATCGACATCGTCCGCATAGCTCTGGAAGCCTTTGGCCCGCCCATCTACGTCCGCAAGGAGATCGTCCACAACCGGTTCGTGGTCGAGGAGCTGCAGGCGAAAGGAGCCATTTTCGTCGACAGCGTCGATGAAGTTCCCAACGGTGAGCGGGTGATCTATAGCGCCCATGGAGTCTCGCCCGAAGTGCGCCAAGCCAGTCAGACGCGCAACTTGCGGGTGATCGACGCGACCTGTCCGCTGGTCACCAAGGTTCACGTCGAAGCGGTCAAGTTTGCCAAAGAAGGTTATTCCTTAATCTTGATTGGTCACCGGGATCACGATGAGGTCATTGGAACCCTGGGTGAGGCGCCATTTGTCACCCAGGTGGTGGGATCGCCCGAGCAGGTTGATGCGCTCACGGTTTCCGATCCTGATCGGGTCGCCTATCTCACGCAAACCACCTTAAGTCTGGATGAAACCAAGGATATTATTGCGGCCCTGCGCAAGAAGTTTCCCAATATCCAAGGTCCAGCTGCCCAAGACATTTGCTACGCCACGGAAAACCGCCAGGTGGCAGTGAAGCAGGTTGCCTCGCAAGCCGACTTGTTACTGGTCGTCGGTTCCGATAACAGCTCCAATTCCAACCGTTTAGTCGAGGTGGCCCGCAACCTGGGGACGCGCTCGCATCTGATCGACAGCTTCCGAAATATCCAGCCGGAATGGCTGGAAGGAGCGGCGACGATTGCTCTGACCGCAGGGGCGTCGGCTCCGGAATGCCTAGTGGAAGAGGTTGTGAGGTTTCTCGGCACTAAGGGGTTTGATCAGGTGAAGGAAGTGGAAGTCATGCCTGAAAATGTGCGCTTCGGATTACCTCCGGAGATCGTGGAAGCCATCGCCCAGCGGCCTCGACAGGTGTCGGCGGGCTAACTCTATGGACGACACCTCGCACCTGCCGGGCTTTGCCCCCGATATGCGCTTCGGAAAAATTCATGACTTGCCCGCTCGTGCCGCCGCAGCCAGTGTCGCAGCCCGCAAGTTTCTGCTTTCCAAGCAGCACGAAGACGGCTACTGGTGCGGGGAACTCGAAGCCGACAGCACGCTCGAGTCCGATTATGTTCTGCTCCATACCCTGCTCGGTACGGTCGATCAGGAGCGCTTTGAGAAGTGTGCCAACTATATCTTGCGCCATCAGCAGGAAGACGGAGGATGGAGCATTTATGCCCAAGGCCCCTCGAATATCAGCGCTTCGGTCAAGGCCTATTTCGCGCTAAAACTGGCGGGATACAAGGCGGACCACCCCGCACTGGTACGCGCCCGCACCAAGATTCTCGAGCTCGGTGGTGCCACCGAGGTGAACACCTTTACCAAGATTTATCTTTGCTTTCTCGGGCAGTATGACTACGACGCCGTGCCCGCGATTCCTCCGGAGATTGTTCTGTTTCCCAAGTGGTTCTGGTTCAATCTGTACGAAATCTCCTCCTGGTCCCGGGCGATTCTGGTGCCGCTGTCGATCTGCTATGCCAAGAAGCCGTTCAAGAAGATTCCGGAGGAGATGGGCATCGAGGAGCTTTTCCTGGGTGGCCGGCACAAGTCGCGGATGCGACTGCATTGGTCGCAGAAACTCATCTCCTGGCGGAACTTCTTCCTCCTAATCGACCGCCTTACGCATTGGTTTGAGGCGGTCCACATTCGTCCCTTGCGCTCGATTGCACTGAACCAGGCGGAGCGCTGGATGCTCGAGCGCTTCGAGATGAGTGACGGCTTGGGTGCGATTTATCCCGGCGTGTTGAATTCGATCATCGCGCTACGCTGCCTGGGGTATTCGCTCGACGATCCCCAGGTGATTCGTGCTTTGGACGAATTCGAAAAGCTGGGCATTGAGGAGGGCGACACCTTCCGCATGCAGCCTACCAAATCGCCGGTTTGGGATACGGCTTACGCTATGTTTGCGCTCGGGGAGAGTGGGCTGGGCGCCAATGATCCGCGGATGATCCGATGCGCCGACTGGATCTTGCAAAAGCAGGTTCGTTCGATCGGCGACTGGAAGGTGAAAAACAAGAAGGGACAACCGGGAGGGTGGTACTTCGAGTTCAACAACGAATTCTATCCCGACGTCGATGACAGCGCCATGGTCTGCCTGGGGCTCATCCAGGTCGAACACCCCAACGGTCGCTACCAGCGCGAGTCGGTACAGCGAGCCATCGACTGGATTTTGTCCATGCAGTCGAGGAACGGCGGCTGGGCGTCGTTTGATAAGAACAACGACAAGATGGTGTTTCAGCACATCCCCTTCGCGGATCACAATGCCATGCTCGATCCGCCGACGGTGGATATCACCGGCCGAATTCTGGAAATGCTGGCCGCCTACGGATACGATCGGAGCCATTCGGCGGTGAAGAAAGCGATGCGCTTCATTCGCCAACAGCAGGAGGCGGATGGTTCCTGGTTTGGCCGCTGGGGGGTCAATTACATCTACGGGACGATGCTCGTGTTGCGCGGACTGGAAGCCATGGGCGTCGACTTGCACGAGCCCTATATCCAGCAGGCGGCCGAGTGGCTGCGGATGATCCAGAACGCCGATGGCGGCTGGGGCGAGAACTGTGGATCCTACGATGATCCGACGCTGAAAGGTGTGGGGCCGAGCACTCCTTCCCAAACTGCCTGGGCAATCATGGGCCTGCTGGCGGCGAGCGATACCCGCAGCGATTCTGTGGCCCGGGGTATCGCCTACTTGCTGCGTACGCAGAACCAAGACGGGTCCTGGGACGAGCCCTATTACTCAGGGACGGGGTTTCCGCGGGTCTTTTATTTGCGCTATCACATGTACCGGCAGTATTTCCCGCTGATTGCGCTGACGAGCTATCAGAAGGCCGTGAACGGCAACGGAGCAGCAGCCAATCGACGGGCTTAGTGGCGATCCCTGGTTCTGCTTGGTGCCAGGCGGTCGCTGACCTTGGACTTCTGGAGAGCAACCGAATGGCAGTCCCCATTTCGCAGGCGTGGACCGTGGCAACATACGTCCTCAAGCAGAAACTCCGGAGACGGAAGCGGTATCCGCTTGTGCTCATGCTCGAGCCGTTGTTCCGCTGCAATCTGGCCTGTGCTGGCTGTGGCAAGATCCAGTATCCGGCGCATGTGTTGAAGATGCAGCTCACGCCGGAAGAATGCTTCCGCGCGATCGACGAATGTGGCGCACCCACCGTGGCCATCCCCGGCGGCGAACCGCTGCTGCACCCCCAGATTGGGAAGATCGTCGAGGGCATGGTGGCCCGCAAGAAGTACGTCTACCTGTGTACGAATGCGCTGCTGCTGAAGCAGAAGATTCACCTGTTTGAGCCGACTAAATATCTGACGTTCTCCGTGCACATGGACGGGCAGCGGGAAGCCCACGATTTCTCCGTATGCCTGGAAGGCGGCTATGACAAAGCGGTGGAGGGAATCCAGGAGGCGTTGGCCCGCGGCTTTCGCGTCACCACCAACACCACTTTGTTTGACGGAGCCGACCCGAAGAGCGTGCGCGCATTTTTTGATGAGATGATGGAGCTCGGAGTGGAAAGCATGATGCTCTCCCCCGGCTACTCCTACGAGAAAGCTCCCGACCAGAACCATTTTCTGGGGCGGGCCCGTACGCGGCGGTTATTTCGCGCCATCCTGTCGAACCGCAAACCGAGCTGGCGATTCAATATGTCTCCGCTCTTTCTCGAGTTTCTGATGGGCAAGCGCGACTATCCCTGTACTCCCTGGGGGATGCCGACCTTTAACGTTTTCGGTTGGCAAAAGCCCTGCTATCTGCTGCAGGATGGATATTGCGACCGCTTTGACGAGCTGTTGGCCAGCACCGAATGGGAGCGTTATGGGACCGAATCCGGCAACCCAAAATGCGCCAATTGTATGGTCCATAGCGGCTATGAGGCGTCCGCCGTCAACGACACCTTTGGTTCGCTGGGCGGTCTGTGGCGCACCGCTCGGGCGTTTTTTGCCGGCGCCTACCGGGATTCCGCGGCGTTGTCCCTGCTCGAAGAGCCGGTGCGCCCGGTTCATTCCGTTCGTCCTCTTATCCAGATCAAAGCCGCTTCGACGGAGGAGAGTCGAGTTTGAGTGGAAGAGAATCAGGTCGATTCGGCTCGAGCTCTGCCGGGCGGGAGGGCGATCCCGACACGCTCGAAGTCGTGCCGGGATGCGAACGCAAGAACTTGCAAGACTCGGTTCCCTCGCTCGAATCCCCTGAGGAGCTGTACGCGGCGCTTGACCAAGCATTCGACTATCGCGGCGATGTTCTCGTCACCCGCAAAGACGGTAGCACGATTGAAGGCTACGTCTTCGACCGCTCAAGGGGGAAGACCTCGGCGGACTCTTACCTGCGTCTGCTGCCGAAGGATGGCAGCCCGAGAATGTCGATTGGCTATGACGAGATTGCCGGCTTGGCATTCACCGGGCGCGATATGGCTGCCGGCAAGAGCTGGGAAGCCTGGGTCGAGCACTATTGGTCGAAGAAGGCGGCGGGGGAAACGAACATTTCCCTGGCGCCGGAGAAGCTTGAGTAGACGCTCCTCTTGCGCGCAAGATCGCTCTGGGCTGGCATGAAGGCCTTCGTCACTGGCGCGACCGGATTCTTGGGAGGCCATCTGGCCCGGGCGCTCTCCGATCTGGGGGCCGAGCTCAGACTTCTGGTACGCCCGGCGAGCGATCTGAGAAATCTGGAGGGTCTTTCGGCCGAGTCGGTCGTGGGCGATTTGCGCGAGCCGCAAGGGCTCGAGCAGGCGATGGCCGGATGCGAGGTGGTTTTCCACGTGGCGGCGGACTATCGCCTGTGGGTGCGAGACCCGGACCAGATGTACCGCTCGAATGTAGAGGGCACCCGGGCGATTCTCGCCGCCGCCGAGAAAAACCGCGTTCGACGCGTCGTCTATACATCGAGCGTGGCGACCATGGGGTTTACGTCCAACGGCCATCCTTGTGACGAGAATTCGCCGGTTTCGCTCGACCACATGATCGGTCCCTATAAGCGATCGAAATTTATGGCCGAGCAGCTTGCGATCCAGGCCGGACGCAGCCACTTGGACGTGGTGGTGGTCAATCCTACCACCCCGGTGGGCGAGCGAGACATCAAGCCGACGCCGACCGGACGCATCATCGTTGATTTCTTGAAGAAGAAATTTCCCGCTTACCTCGATACCGGGCTCAACCTGGTGGACGTGAAAGAGTGCGCGCTCGGTCATATTGCCGCCTTAGAGAAGGGAAGGAGCGGGGAGCGCTACATTTTGGGCGGCGAGAACCTGACCCTGAAACAGATTCTCGACCGACTGGCGCGGATGACCGGACTACCCTCTCCTAAAGTGCGGGTTCCCTATGGGGTGGCGCTGGCCGCGGGAGTGGTCGACGAACTGGTGACGGGCAGGATTTTGCGCCGCGAACCGCGTGCCACCATCGACGCTGTGCGCATGGGGCGCAAGAAAATGTTCGTCAGCACAGCCAAAGCCGAGAGGGAACTGGGATGGAAGCCGATTTCCGTGGAGGATGCCCTGCGGCGAGCGGTGGAGTGGTTTTGGAGGAACGGATATGCCTAGGCACGTCCGCAGCGAAACCGTCGGCCAGCCCTGCCAATTCGCCGGCGATGGGGGACTTCAGACTTGTTGAGGACAGCGAAGATCGCAATCGTGGCTGCCCTCGAGCGCGAAGTATGGCCGTTGGTCAAGGACTGGCCGCGGAGGGAAACCGACTTCGCCGGACGTGGGTACCGGTTCTTTGAGCAGGAAGCCACGGCCGTGGTGTGCGGAGGAATTGGCTCGGAGGCTGCCCGCCGGGCCACCGAGGCGATCATCGAGTTGTATCGGCCGAGGCTCGTCATTTCCGCCGGTTTTGCCGGAGGCTTGGATCCAGCTCTGGCGGTGGGTGACGCTCTGCGCCCCCGTCACGTCCTCAATGGAGCGGATGGCAGTCGGACGGATTCAGGCAGCGGCGAAGGGGTGTTGATCAGTTTTCCCCACGTCGCCGGCCCTGAGCAGAAAGCTAAGTTGCGACGAGCCTATGGGGCGCAGGCGGTCGACATGGAAGCCTCAGCGGTGGCCGAGAGCGCTCAGGCCCATAACGTGAAGTTTATGGCCTGCAAGGTCATCTCCGATACCAGCAGCTCTTCTCTCGCGCCGTTTGACCGTTTTGTTGGGCACGACGGCAAGTTTCATGTCCTGCGGTTTCTCGGCTATGTAGCGGTGCGACCCTGGCTCTGGTGGAAAGTCGAACGATGGGCGAGGGAAACGGCGAGGGCGGCGACGAACCTGTGCGCAGCCCTGGCTGAACTATGCGCCGAGAAGGTGCCGGGCAGCGAATTCGAGACGATTCCGAGATGAGACGCTCCATGGTGGTCGCCGAAAGCTCCAAGCTCGAGACGCTTCCCCAAGCCATTCCTACTACCATGCAAGCGGCCGTGTACCGCGGCGTCAACCACGTTCGCGTGGAATCGGTTCCTGTGCCCCGGATTGGCCCTCAGGAGCTGCTGGTTCGCGTGCACACCTGCGGGATTTGCGGCACGGACTTGAAAAAGATCGCGACGGGCTCGCATCCACCGCCACGCATCTTTGGCCACGAAATTTCGGGCGTCGTAGCCTCGGTTGGGGCCGCCGTCGCCGACTTCCGCTGCGGGGACCGGGTGGTCGTCTTTCACCACATCCCTTGCGGCCAGTGCTTTTACTGTTATCACAAGACCTTTGCGCAATGTGCCTCCTATAAGAGGGTGGGTACGACTGCGGGGTTTGAGCCCGCCGGCGGCGGATTTGCGGAATACGTGCGGGTCATGGATTGGATCGTGCGGCAAGGCACGGTGCGAATACCGGACGGCGTGTCGTTTGAGCAGGCTTGCTTTGTCGAACCCCTCAACACATGCATGAAGGGAATCGAAAGGCTGAAAGTTTCACCGGGGGAGACGGTT
>JASHSL010000212.1 GCA_030040855.1 Terriglobales bacterium | reverse complement strand
AGTTCGCTATAGTGGGTCGCCAACCCGGTGATGCGCTGGCCTCGTTGCAGCAGGGCATCAATCGAGCCGAAGGATTCCTTGACGATCTCCTGCACGCCCATGAAGCCGCGCCCGATCCGCTTTTCCGAAAGCTGGAAGATGGCAGCTTCGGCGTCGTTGAGGATGTCCTCGGCCGGGTCGCTTTGTTCCGCGGCCCTCGCGATGGCGGCATTGGCGGCGTGCATGAGACCGCGCAGCAGAGCCTTGTCGCGGACGATTTTGAGGTAATGTTCAATGCTCGGCCGATCCGGAACGCCGTCAAGCAGCCGCGAGAGATAGCCGACGTTGCCCACGGCTTCCAGTTCCTTGCGCCGCTCCAACTCCTCCACCAAGGTGATCAGATCGATCGGTCGGGAAGACTCGGCAAGGTCGACCATCCGAGAGTAAATGCGGCGATGCGAGTCGAGAGAGAAGTCTTCCGCTCTCAGATGTTCTGCGGTTTGGTTGTAGGCATGATTGTCGAGCAGGATGGCACCGAGAATCGAGCGTTCGGCTTCCACGTTTGCCGGCAAGTTATGCCCGAGACTGTATTCGGTGGTGGCCAAAGTCCGAATTGCCCTTCAAAGAATTGCGCCGCCGCTCGCGCCGATCCTACCCACAGCTTGCTTGTGAAAAGCGGTGGCTGCTTCGGAAAAAACAGCTCCAAGACACATTTTCTTGGCGCTCTACATGCTCGGTACAGTTTAGGTGAACAAAAGGCGAATCAGCAAGAGGAAGCCACGAGAGATCGGGTGGTTGTCACTTGCGGGTAACCGACAATGCCCGCGACATACGGCCCGGGTCCAGCCACCCGGGCCGTATGCTCGTGCGATGTCTCGGCTTGCCAGGTCACCGCCTAGACGGCAAGCTGTACGTTTTGAAACCACGTTCGGCGACGCTCGTTTCTCCACGCACTCTGCAAAGTTGAACCGTTGGATCGATTCCGCCGCTCAAGCTTGCAGGAATGCTTCCGCCAACGGCGCAGTCCTTCCGGTGAGCAGGACGTCTAAAAGGCCGCAAGCTCGGGTTCAACGCCATCGCGTGCCGTCGAATCCTCCTCCGGCACGTCGCCGTCGAGAACTCCCGAAAGCCGCAGCCGTTCAGCCGGTCGTGGCAGCACTTCAAAGACATCTCACGCATTCACTGCCGGTACTTTGCTTGAACACCCCGGGGAGAGCAACAGAAAATTGCGCGCCGGTTGTGCAGAACCTGTGGAGGATCCCATTTCCTTGTGGAAAGGCAAGGAAAACCCGGGAATGCTTGCCCCGGTGCGTCGCTCTCGATGCCAGAAAAGATGCGGGCGACATCCCGTCCCGGCTTAGTCCCTGACTCCGTCCATAAACGCCCGTAGTTTCCTGGAGCGCGAGGGATGCCGCAGCTTGCGGAGGGCCTTGGCTTCGATCTGCCGGATCCGCTCGCGAGTTACGGCGAAGGATTGGCCTACTTCCTCGAGCGTGTGCTCGCTACCATCTTCGAGGCCGAAGCGCATCTTGATGACCTTTTCCTCGCGTGGGGTCAGGGTACGCAACACCTGCGAAGTTTGGTCCTTCAAGTTCACGTTGATCACCGCCTCGGCGGGCGAGACCACGGCACGGTCTTCGATAAAGTCTCCGAGATGCGAATCTTCCTCTTCCCCGATCGGGGTTTCGAGCGAAATCGGCTCCTGTGCGATCTTGAGAACCTTGCGCACCTTGGCCACCGGGATATCCATCCGCTTGGCGATCTCTTCCGAGGTAGGCTCGCGTCCCAGTTCTTGCACCAACTGGCGCGAGGTGCGGATCAATTTGTTAATGGTTTCGATCATGTGCACGGGAATGCGGATGGTGCGGGCCTGATCGGCGATGGCACGGGTGATGGCTTGCCGGATCCACCAGGTGGCATAGGTGGAGAACTTGTAGCCGCGGCGGTATTCGAACTTGTCCACGGCCTTCATCAAACCGATGTTCCCTTCCTGAATCAGATCCAGGAATTGCAAGCCCCGGTTGGTGTATTTCTTGGCGATCGAGACCACCAAGCGCAGGTTCGCCTCGATCAGCTCACGCTTGGCCTGCTCGGCATCCATGTCCCCCTGGATGATTTCGCGCTGGGTGCGCTTGAGTTCCTGAAAGGAAACTCCCACTTCGACTTCAAGCTTTTCCAGCTCTCCGTGAATCGTGCGAGCCTGACGGCGATATTCCTTGCGTTGATCCTCGCTGCGCGTGCCGTCGGCTTTTTTCTCCAGGTTCTGTGACTGACGGTCGAGCGAGCGCATGCTGTCCACCGTCTTGTTAACGCGGTCGATCAGCCGCTTGCGCTCGGTGTTGGTGAAGCCCAAATTGCGTACGCAGCGAGAGACATTGACGATGGCGCGCGCCAGCGCCAGGCGATAGCGGCGGTAATCCTTAGGCCGCTTCTTCTGGTTCACGGCGACGAACTTCTCCAGCAACAGATGGGCCTTCTTATAAGCCTTGGCCAAATCGTCGATTTTTCCGGTAAATTCCTTCAGGCGGTTTTGCAGGATCTCATCGGTGATTTCTTCCTCATCGAAGGTCACCACTTCCTTAATGGAGCGCACCCCCTTTTTGAGATCCTCGCCCATGGCCAACAACTCGGCGATCACAATGGGCGAACGGGAGAGCGCCTTCAAAACCCGCAGCTGCCCACGCTCGATGCGCTTGGCGATCTCCACTTCGCCTTCGCGCGTGAGCAGGGGAACCGTCCCCATCTCTCGCAGATACATGCGGACGGGGTCATTGGTTTTTTCCAGTGCACCGGGCGTAAGGTCGAGTTCGACATCCTCGCCGAGCTCGTCTTCCTCGAACTTCTTCTCCAGCGCCGCCGAGGGCAGCTTCGGCCCCTCGAGCACGTCGATGCCTTGCGTGCCAATGGTGGTGAGCAGATCATCGAGATCTTCGGGGGAATGCACGTCGTGCGGGATCAGGTCATTGACCTGATCGTAGGTGAGATATCCCTTCTCTTTTCCCGTGTCGATCAGCTTTTTAATGTCGTCGTACTTGTCATCAAGAGCCAAGACGGATTACCCTCTACTCGTCCTTGGAAGGACAGCGGACGTTTCGCTGAATTGGTGGGAACCGAAGGTAGCGGCCGCTAGCGTCGACACACTCCTTGTGAGTATATCACGAATCTTCGCACCCGCCCTAATCACTCGCCGCGGCTAAGCTCGACCAATGGGCAAGTTGGGACCGTCTCCAGGCCACCTTATGTTCCACGTCGTTAACTGCTTAGATGCCGATCGGTGAAGGGAAGTTTCGCCTTCGGCGGCTAGGCTGCTCCCGAACTCGAGCCCGGATCGAGCAACCCCGGATCCATCAGCACCCGCTTCAGACGCACCTTTTGCTCTAGCAGGGCCTGCCGGCGGCCGGGCTCCTGGTTCCCGGGAGCCTGCAAGGCGCTCTGAATCTCCGCCAGCTTTCGCCGCAGCTGAATCCGGCGCAGGGCGCGAACCGCTCCCTCCACTCTCTCGGCCGTCAGTTCCTCCTCCTCTCGCATCAGTATCGAAGCCAGCAGATTGCGCTCACCCTCGCTCAGGGGGAGAGCCATAATATCGGTCGATTCCGGCGTGCGCAGCAAGGCTTCCAGGATGGACTCGGTGGCTAGTCCCAGGTGAAGATGTTCGCCCGCCAAGTGAAACTGCGCCTGTCGAGCCGGATTGAATTCCTCCTCCGCTCCGTCACGTCGCGACAGGCGAGTCGTGTCCGCTTCGATCCCGGACCCGGTGCTCAAAGCCCGAATTATGATCTTCTCGGCATCCGAGACCTGCACTTCGAGGGAAGCCTTCAGGGCCGTGGCCGAGCGGGTCCCGGCAGCATGCTTGAGCTCCTGCCGCAGCACGGCCGAATCGATGCTCAATTTCTGGGCGATCTCGCCGGCGAGTTCATCGCGCACGATGCGGCTCGGCACCCGCTGGATATGCGGCAACAGGTAGTTCACCGCCTTCACCTTGCCTTCCGCACTGCGGATGGGGAATTGCACGCGGGCGCGCTCGATAAGATAGTCGAAATAGCCTTGGGAATTTCGCAGGGCCTCGGCATAGGCATTCTTCCCCTTGCGGCGCACGAACAAGTCAGGGTCGAATCCCGGCTCTAAGCTCACGACCTTGAGGTGGAATTCCTCTTCGACCAGCAGCGTGAGCGTGCGCTCGGTTGCCTTGGCACCCGCCGTATCGGGATCGAAGTTTACCACCACGTTCTTGCTGAAACGCCCCAGCAGTTTTGCCTGCGGTTCGGTGAAGGCGGTTCCCGAGCTGGCAATCACGTTATGAAAACCCGCGGCATAGACCGAAATACAATCCATCTGGCCTTCCACCAGGATGGCATAATCCAGTGTGCGGATGGCCTCCTTCGCCCGATCCAGATTGAACAGGACCCGCGACTTCGAGTAAATCGCGGTTTCCGGGGAATTCAGGTACTTGGGACCGGCTTTCTCCTCGCTCGAGAGCGCGCGGCCGGTGAAGGCGATGACCCGTCCGGATTCGTTGCTGATGGGAAACATCACCCGGTTGCGGAATTTGGAGTACAGGGCTGAGATTGAGGGCGCCGGGTCCGTTTTGTCCACCCGGGAATCTGCCTTTTCCTCCGCCGCGCCCGGGGCGGACGACGATCCTTGAGGGATGGGCCGCGAGCCGTCCTTCCAGGAAAACAGTCCACTGTCCCTGAGCAAGTCCTGATCGAATTCGGCGCGCAGCCGGTCGCGGAGCAAAAAGCCGGAATCGGGCGCGTAGCCGATGTGAAACAGCTGGATCGTGTCTTCATCGAGGCCGCGGCCCGCCAGGTACTCCCGCGCTTGGGCGCCCTCAGGTTTCCGGAGGTATTCCTCGAAGAAGCCACAGGCCCGCGCATGAATCTCGACGAGAATGGCCCGGTGGCGGGCTTCGCGTGCCTCGGCGGGATTGCTATAGCTGGCTTTCGGAAGGGGAAGGTTGAGCTTTTGCGCCACCAGCCGGAGGGCTTCCGGAAAGCTGACGTTCTCGATCTTTTGCACAAAGCTCAAGACGTCACCGGAGGCACCGCATCCGAAGCAGTGAAAGAACTGGCGAGTGGCGTGGACGGAAAACGAGGCTGTCTTTTCTTTGTGAAAGGGACACAGCCCAGAATAATTTTGCGCGCCCGCCTTCTTCAGCTTGACATAGTCGCCCACAATGCGAACGATATCCGCCTGTTGTTTGACGAACTCTTTGAAATCACCGGCTTCCGTCATGATCAGCGCTGTGGTCGGACTTTGTGCAATTGTGGAGGAAAGAACCGCCAAAGTGAATATACGGCAAGAGGAGGTCTGTGGAGAAGTTGTGAAATCTTGGCTGAAATCGGTTCACGGCCGAGGAAAACTCGACGAAAACAGGCGGATGGGCTCTCTCCATCACCTGGCTCCGGCAAACCAGGACGGCGGAGGCGAGAAAGCCTTGAGCCGCCTACACTCTCAGATCCACCACCGTGGCCCCCCCTCCTCCTTGGTTCAGCGGGGGTTCGGCGATGGACTCGACGTGCGGGTGCTTTTGCAAGAACTGGCGCAGGGCCTTGCGCAAAATCCCCATGCCGCTGCCATGCACCACGCGAATCCGCGGTAGGCCGGCCAAAAAGGCGTGGTCCACGAACCGTTCCACTTCTCGGGTTGCGTCTTCGACTGTGCGTCCAATCACGTTGATCTCGGCGGGCACATTCTGACTCTCACTCTGAAGCGTCACCGAAACTCCCCGCGCGCGAGCGGCGGCCACGGGAGAGTCTTGCGCGCGCACCAGGACCTCGGCGATGTCGTCGCCGGCGATTTTCATCTTCATGCGGCCGATCTCGACTTCATAATGACGGTCATCCACGCGCCGGGTGATCCGGGCGGGGTGGGCCACCGATTTCAGCTTGACCGTATCCCCCTCCCCTGCCCGCACCAGTCGCTCCTGGGCATGGGGATCGCCTCGGTCCGCCCCAGTGCTGTGGGCGACCACGGTGGCGTCGAATTCCTCGCGAAATTCGCGGCGCAGCCTGGCAACCCGCCTCTCGGCGTCGCGGGAGAGCTTCTGCGCGGCGACGCGATCTTGGACCGCCTGAAGTGCCTGGCGCGCGCGATATTCGAAATCCCGCAAGAGGCCGTCGAGCTTCGTCTCCATCTGCTTGAGTTTGGCTTGCTGGTCTCGCTTCCCCTCGGCTGCCCAATGGGCCTTCTCGCGCGCCAGCTCCTCTTCGAGACTAGCGATCCGCGAGCGTTCCGCCTCGGTTTCGCGTAATTCGGCGTGCAGGCGGCTGAGCAGCTGGCCGACATCCTGGGCGTGCGAGCCGAGCCGACTCCGCGCCGCCTCGATGATGGTGGGATTGAGGCCTAGCCTCTGTGCGATATTGATCCCCGCCGAAGCTCCCGGGACCCCCACCTTCAGCTCAAAGGTGGGCCGCAGAGTCCTCTCGTCGAATCCCACCGCGGCGTTGAGCACGCCTTCCGTGTTGGCCGCGAAGACCTTGAGCGAGGTGTGATGGGCGGACACTACGGTGATCGAGCCCAGGCGGCGAAAATACTCTGCGATCGCCACCGCCAGGGCCGCCCCTTCTTCGGGATCGGTAGAAGAACCCAGCTCATCGAGCAACACGAGCGATCGCGCGGTGGCGGTGCGCGAGATCCAATCAATGTGGGTGACGTGGGCAGAAAAGGTGGAGAGATTCTGCTCGATGGACTGATAGTCCCCGATATCGACGAGCACCGCGTCGAAGATCGGCAGTTCTGCCCGGTCGCATGGAATCAACATGCCGGATTGCGCCATGAGCGCCAACAGTCCGATGGTCTTTAGGGCGACCGTTTTCCCGCCGGTGTTCGGACCGGTGACGATCAGTTCGCGGCGGCTGCCATCGAGCTCAACCGTAATCGGAATGATGGCATCCCCTTTGAGCCTGAGACTGCGTTCGAGCAGGGGATGACGGGCCTTGGTGAAGCTCAATCGCGGGCTTGGGTCCTCGGAGAAGACCGCCGGGACGCAGTGGTAATCCTCGGCGAAGCGCGCCTTGGCGAAGTGCAATTCGAGTTCGCCCAGCACCTCTGACGCTCGCAGAATTGCCTCCCCATGCTCGGCGATGCGGCGCGTCATCTCGACCAGAATGCGACGCACCTCGGTCTGCTCTTCCTCGAGCAACCGCACCAGCTCGTTGTTTTGCTCGATGGTTTCTAAAGGCTCCACGAACACCGTCTGCCCGCTCGAGCTAGCGCCATGGACTACGCCTTGGACTCTCCGCTTCTGCTCGGTTTTAACCGGAATCACGAAGCGCTCGCCGCGAATGGTGACCAGTTCGTCCTGGGCGGCGCCGTCTTCGGCTAACCTCCGCAGGTAGGCTCGCAAGGAGTCCTGTATGAACCGCCGCTGCTTTTCCACATCGCGACGAATACGGGCCAGTTCGGGCGAGGCCCGATCGTCGAGGGTTCCGTCGGGAAGAATCTTGTTGCGGAAGGTCCGCAGCCAGGAAGTGAAATCCGCGATCTCGGCGGAAAGCGCGGCCACGCTCCGCCACTCCGATCGCATGGCTTGCGGCGGGCGAAGGCTAATCTCGCGCCACTCCGCCGCCCGGTCTACGACCAAAAGCACATTCCGGATGGCGGCGATTTCAAGCGCCGCGCCGGCAATCCGGGCTTTCTCCACCTCGCCGCGAATGTCTTGCAACCCGGAGAAATCAAAGCTCCCACCGACACGGCGGAACTCCGAGATTTCCAGGGTGAGCTGCTGCTGATGTTCGATCCAGGCGCGGTCGCCCGAAGCAGTGAGCTCGGCAATCAGCCTCTGCCCTAAGGGCGAGGCGGCATAACCCCGTAACCAGTCGCGCAGGACATCAAATTCCAGGGCTTTGGCACTGGTTTCGCGGATCGGCGCGGGCACCATCAGCCATGATGTTACAGGAAGGCGTCGAAGTTGGCAGCGGCACGCCAGCCGGCCCCCCCGGGCAGCCGACACGGTTCCCCGCCCCGCCCGCGGCGCCGCGGCCGCCGGCCTCTGCTAGAATCGAGCTGTCGCCATCTACGACCGAGACTGTGGCTATGGGCTTTCCCACCATCCGCCTTCGACGCCTGCGGCAGAACGAAGCCTTGCGCTCTCTGGTGCGTGAGACCCGGCTTTCTCCGGCTTCGCTGGTTTATCCCCTGTTCGTCTGTCCGGGCGAGGGCGTGCGAAGGGAAGTTCGGTCCATGCCCGGGGTCTTCAATCTCTCCGTCGATGAGGCCGTCCGAGAGGCGCGGCAGGCACACTCCTTGGGAATCCTCTCCGTCATTCTTTTCGGTTTGCCGGACAAAAAGGACGAAATGGCCACCGGCGCCTGGGCGGACGATGGCATTGTGCAGCGTGCCGCGCGCGCCTTGAAACGCGAACTGCCCAGACTGTTGGTCCTGGGCGATGTCTGCCTCTGCGAGTACATGCCGCACGGGCATTGCGGCGTGGTTCGCGCTTCCGGCCCGCAATCCCTCGGCGCCGCCGCAGCCGCGCCTTCCTCCGAGGACTATGAGATCGTCAACGACGCCAGCCTGGAGATTCTGGCCCGCACTGCGGTTTCGCTGGCGCGCGCCGGGGTGGATGTCATCGCACCTTCGGACATGATGGATGGCCGGGTGGGAGCGATTCGCAAAGCGCTCGACGCGGCGGGCTTGAGCCACACGCCGATTCTTTCTTACGCGGCCAAGTTCGCCTCCGGCTTTTATGGACCTTTTCGGGAGGCCGCGGATTCCACCCCACAATTTGGCGACCGCCGCTCCTATCAGATGGATGGAGCCAATCTGCACGAGGCGATGCGGGAGATGGCGCTCGATATTGAAGAAGGCGCCGATATTCTCATGGTCAAACCTGCGATGCCTTACCTTGACGTGATCGCCGCCGCGCGCGAGCGCTTTGATTTGCCCCTGGCCGCCTACCAGGTTTCCGGCGAGTACGCCATGATCGAAGCCGCCGCCCGCAATCAGTGGATCGATCGGGAACGAGTCCTCCTTGAGGCGCTGGTTTCCATTCGTCGCGCCGGCGCCAGCATCATCCTGACCTATTACGCCAAACAAGCAGCCCGATTACTGGGCTAGATGGCTGGTTTTTTCGATGCAAGCGCGGGCTGCTTGCGCCATACTCCTTGTCGCCCTGGTCTTGTTAGACGCGGGGCGGCAACTGAGTTAAAAACCCGCCCGCAGTGTTCCCCGCAAGCGACCTAGCGCGAGATCACCGGTACATCGGTCTTGACCGACCAGATTAGGGCAATCACCCATCCGATCGCCGTCCAGCCAAGCAGCAGGTTGAGAATCAGGATGGAAGCGCTGTCTCGCTTGCTCCGCGCGAAGGCAATGATCGAAGGCAGAAAATACAGGATGAAGCCGAATCCGAAAATCGGGAAAAACAGAAATCCCAAATAGTCGATCTGCATAAGGCTCCCCTGCCACCTCAGTGTAGCACCGGGCAGCAGACGATTTCTGATACGCTGCCCCGCCTGGCTTGGTTCCCGAATCTTTTCTGCCTAGCGTAGAATCCACTATTTAGAGATTCGTTACGATTCTGGTCAGGGAGCATCCTTTTGCCCGAGCCCACCTACGACATTGCCATTGTTGGCAGCGGTCCGGCTGGATACACCGCAGCCATTCGCGCCGGACAGTATGGGTTGAAGACCGCGCTGATTGAGAAAGATCGTGCCCTCGGCGGAACTTGCCTGCATGTCGGCTGCATTCCAACCAAGGCGCTTTTGTTCAATGCCGAGATTTGGGACCAATTGAAAGCCGCCAAGGAGTTTGGGATCGAGGGGGTGGACGGGCGCAAACTGAACTGGGCGGCCATTCAGGAGCGCAAGGCGAAGATCGTAGCCAAACATGCCAAAGGGCTCGAATTCCTCATGCGCAAGAACAAGGTTGAGACGGTGAAGGGCTTTGGCAGACTCACCGGACCGGCGCAAGCCGGGACGTTCACCCTCGAAGTCACCAACCCGGGCGAGAGCAGCCTGATCAAAGCCAAACACGTCATCCTGGCTACCGGCTCGGAAGCCCGCATGCTTCCCGGCTTAGAGGCCGACTCCCGGGTGCTGACCAATATTGAAATCCTCGATTTGCAGGCAATTCCCAAATCGCTGGTGATCGTGGGTGCGGGGGCGGTCGGGGTAGAGTTTGCTTCCATCTTCGCTTCCTTTCACACCGAAGTCACCATTCTCGAAATGCTGCCTCGCCTGGTTCCGCTCGAGGACGAGGAGGTTTCCCAGGAGCTGGCGCGTGTCTATCGCAAGCGCGGCATCAACTTTTACACCGGGGCGAGAGTGGAGAAGGTCGAAGTCGGCAAGTCCGGAGTTGCGGTAACCTTTGCCAGCGATGGCAAGTCGCAGAAAATCGAGGCGGAAAAGATTCTGATCGCAGTCGGACGCAAACCTCGCACCGAGAACATCGGTCTGGAACGGACCCGGGTGAAATCCGATCGTGGGTTTATCCTAACCGATCGCTCGATGGAAACCGCCGAACCAGGGGTTTTTGCCGTCGGGGACATTGTGCTCGGAACACCGCAATTGGCGCACGTGGGTGCGATGGAGGGCATCGTCGCGGTAAGCAAAATCGCCGGTAAGCCCGCCAAGCCCATTAATCCCGAGCACATTCCGAACGCCACCTATTGCCATCCCGAGATCGGGAGCGTCGGGCTGACGGAGGCAAAGGCCAAGCAAGCCGGTTACGAGGTAAAAGTCGGGAAGTTTCCCTTTACCGCCAACTCCCGCGCGTCGATTGTGGGCGCGCATGAAGGATTCATAAAAATCGTCGCCGATCGAGCCTACGGAGAGATTTTGGGTGTGCATATCATCGGCCCGCAGGCCACCGAGCTCATCACCGAAGCGGTGACCGCCATGGAACTTGAGGCCACGGTCGAAGATCTTATGTGGACCATCCACGCACATCCGACCTTGGCAGAAGCGATGCTCGACGCTTCCGCTAGTGTCTACGGAATGGCGATTAATGCGTAACCGTCATCGCCCATCCCGACATCCTTCGAAGCTAGGGCGGGAACGGTGTCGGCCCGCCGCGAGCCTAACCGTTGCTCGATCCAGGTGATCTCCGTCGTCCAACTCGGGACCATGGATTACGAAACCGGCTTGCGCTTGCAGCAGCGGTTGGTGGAGCTGCGGAAGCAGGCTCGCATCGGGGATGTGGTATTGCTGCTCGAGCACCTGCCCGTCATCACCCTGGGGCGAAATGCCAAAGCCGCCAACATCGTGGCTTCCCGCGAAGAGCTGGCCCAACGCAAGGTGGAAGTATGGGAGTGTGACCGCGGGGGGGACGTAACCTTTCACGGCCCCGGGCAACTGGTGGCGTATCCCATCTTCGATTTGCGCGGAATGCGGTCCGATCGCGGGCAGGGAAGGCCGATGGGGGCGGTCGAATACGTTCGCCGACTGGAAGAAGTCCTGATCCGCACCTGCGCCGACTTCGGGATTCCCGCCCAACGCATACCCGGGCTCACCGGTGTCTGGACCGAAGCTCGAGCGGTGGGAGGAAGGCCGCCTTCAGCGGCTGCGGCCCAGCCAAGCTCGACCGACCCGGTCGAAGCCAAGATCGCCGCCCTCGGCATCCACGTCTCCCGCGCGGTAACCTCTCATGGCTTCGCTCTGAATGTGAATGCCGATCTCGAATTCTTCAAACTGATTATTCCCTGCGGAATCGCCTCGCGACCGGTGACCTCGATGGAAAAGCAACTCGGCCGCCAGCTCACCCTCGAAGAAGTCGCGCATGCCGTTTCGCGGAATTTTGGCCTTGTGTTCCAGTCCCAGATGCTGTGGCTCGAGGACCTGGACTCTCTGATGAAAACCTCCTTGGGCGTACCGCTCAGAGTTCCTCCGGAATTGCGTCGCCTCCACCACGAAGAAGATCCTTTTTCCGCGTAGCCGGCCGAGTGCGGGAGGACGGGCTTCTCGGCTGCCGTTTTTTTTTGCGGTAGGACCGCGGAAATTGGTTGGATGGAGCCCACGACCGACGGTGTTCGCCATTTGGTTAAATCGGGCTACGCGGGTTAGCATGCTGAGAAGGGCCGGGTTCTGAAACCGATGGCCAAAAAGAACAAGCGCAACTCTTCCCACAAGCGTACGATCGATCCGAAGTCGAACGGCCGCGGCCCCCGGTCTCTCCCCCGAGCCTGCGCCCCAACTTCCGCGCGCACCTACACCCTCGTGGACTATCGTCTGGAGAAGCCCAGGTTCACGGTTCGCCAGGTGAGAGTGGAGGAGGGCATTCGCTACGAAGTCGAAGGCGATTTGAGCCGACCCGTGCCTCCGATTCGGGATTCCCAGTACCTCGATCCGAAACAATCGATCGAGATTTATCGCTGGATGCTGCTCAATCGCAAGATGGAGACCGCGCTTGAGAACCTGTACAAGCAGGGCAAGGTCGTGGGCGGGGTCTATTTCGGTTGGGGGCAGGAAGCTTGTTCTTGCGCCTCGGCCTACGCCCTGAAACCCGAGGAATGGTTGGGACCGATGATCCGCAATCAGGGATCGCTGCTGGTTCGCGGCTTCTCGGCTCGCGACGTCATGATGCAGTATATGGCCAAGGCCGGTTCCCCGACCCGGGGGCGCGATGCGTCCTCTCATTTTGGCGATATTCAAGAACGCAATGTGGTGGCCCCCATCTCGACGCTGGGAGATTTGATTCCCGTGCTGGCCGGCGTGGCTCTGGGGGCGCGGTTGCAAGGGCGCAAGATCGCGGTCATGACTTACATCGGCGACGGCGGACAATCGACCGGCGTTACTTACGAAGGCCTCAACTTCGCCGCCGTGCAGAGGTTGGGCCTGGTGCTTTTCGTAGAAAACAATCTTTGGGGATATTCGACGCCGGCGGACCTGCAATTTCTGGTCAAGGATCTGGCGGAGCGGGCGATTGCCTACGGGATTCCCGGGGTGATCGTGGATGGCACGGATGCTTGCCAAGTTTATGATGCTGCGCATGAGGCTTGTGAGCGCGCTCGCCGGGGCGAAGGTCCGACTTTGATTGAGGCCAAGATGATGCGGATGAAAGGCCATGCCATTCACGACGCAGCCGACTATGTTCCTAAGTCGCTGGTGGAGTATTGGCGCAAGCGCGACCCGATTGCGCGGTTCGAGGCCTATCTCCTCAAGAAGAAATGGTTAACGGCACGACAAAACCAAGATTTGATTGCCGGGGTGGATCGGGAGCTCGAGGCCGACCGGGAGTTCGCCGTGAATTCGCCGATGCCGGAACCGGAATCCGCCGCCGGCGGCTTGTACTGCAACGATGGCTGCCACACGATCAGACCGAAGTACGGCATACCCAAAGTGACGGCCACGAAGTCATCCGCGCTCTCCGAAGCATCCGGGACCGTACATTTGAAGTAGCGGTGGCGTAGTTCCTGTCCGGATAATAACTCAAGGGGAATGGTTTTCATGGGGCCGGAAGACTTTAGGAAGCCTCCCCAACTGGACAACGGTTCCCCCCAAAGGCAAGCTCGGCTACCGTGTCCGTGACCGTGACCACGGCCGGGACCTTACCTCAGTCTTGTGCGCCAGCCAGTTTCCATCCTGTTCACGCCTCGCTTGCCATGAGCTTGGCGATCTCAGGCTTGCCGGGGCTGGTGCTGCTCGGCAGCCTCCGCCACCGCCATAGACGGCTATCCTACTGCTTGGCCTTCCTCTGCTTGCTTTGCCTCGGGATAATATTTTCCGCCTGTGGCACTGGCGGCGGGGGTGGAGGGGAAACGCCGGCCGGCACCTATAAGATTATGGTGACGGGCAAATCCACTTCCGGCTCGGCCACCTTGACCCATGCTACGCAGCTCACGTTGGTCGTAGAATGACCGATCGATGAGCTGGTGGTCGAAGACGCCCCATGCTGGCTGCGCCCACCCGTACAGTCAGCCACCTCATTCTTGCCTCGGTGTACTATGATTCCTTGGCCGCCCTCGGCGCCGACATCCTCGGCGAGAGTTTGCCCGGTCGAGTGGGCGGCCATCGCTAGCTATTAAGAAATCAGATAGCGAAACTTTGCAATTGCCTAAGTCGAGAACTCGGGCCGAGCGATGCCGCAACTCACTTATCTCGAAGCCATCCGTCAGGGAATCTGGGAGGAAATGGAGCGCGATCCCACCGTCTTCTGCCTCGGCGAAGATATCGGCATCTACGGCGGCGCTTTTAAGGTTACTGAAGGATTCATCGATCATTTTGGCCCGGAACGAGTGATTGACACGCCGATTGCCGAGGCGGCCATGGTGGGGGCGGCGTTTGGCGCATCGCTCACCGGCCTGCGTCCGGTGGCCGAGTTTCAGTTCATGGACTTCATCGGATGCGCCT
>JASHSL010000211.1 GCA_030040855.1 Terriglobales bacterium | reverse complement strand
GCTTGAGACGCTGGGCCTCGACGATCTGGCGGGAGAGAAAAGTCTCTTGCTGGTGGAGTGGGGTGAAAAATTTTCCTGTTTTGTCAACGAGCGCGATCTCGAAATCGCGCTCGAGAGGATGGGCGAGAATGAGCGGAGGGTCAGGGTCAGTGCGAAGTAATTCGAGACCGATCGACCGACCGCGACTTTCGACGGCCCGGCGTTCTCGCTGATCGACTGCATATCGGTATATACATCAAGCTCATCTTCTCGGTAGAAGCTCCCGGAGCCTAGCTCCATCTTCGGCGCCAAGCATCACCCAGGCACTCTAATTGCGGCCTCCACCGGCCAAAGCAGTTCGCGGCCAAATTGAACTGCTCCACACGGAGTTTGCCGTTCATTTTCACCCATCTCCAGAGCGGCCCAGGGACACGTCCGGGGGTAGTGGCGAGGATTCGCCGCCACTCGTACACGGCACCTAAAATCCCATGATGTTGTAGCCGCAGTCGACGAAAATGACTTCGCCGGTGATCCCCGAGCTGGCGCCGGAAGCTAGAAAAAGGCCAGTCGAACCCACCTCCTGAACCTCGACGTTGCGTTGCAGTGGAGCGCGTTCGTGGTGGGACTTGAGCATATCTCCGAAGCCGGCGATGCCGCGGGCGGCCAGGGTTTTGAGCGGTCCCGCGGAAATAGCGTTGACCCGAATTTTCCGTTTGCCGAGGTCGTAGGCGAGATAGCGAACCGTGCATTCCAGGGCGGCTTTGGCCACCCCCATCACGTTGTAATGCGGCACTACCTTCTCTGCCCCGTAGTAGGTCATGGTGATGATGCTGCCGCCATCTTCCATCAAGGGGGCGGCCGCTCGGGCCAGGGCGATGAGGGAATACACGCTGACATCTTGGGCGATACGGAAACCCTCGCGCGTGGTTTGGAGGAACTCATTCTTGAGTTCATCAGGAGGCGCAAAGGCGACGCTATGCACGAGCACGTGCAGCTTGCCGTAGCGTTCCTTCAATTGGACGAACAGTCGGTCGATTTCGCCGTCCCGGCTGACATCGCACATGAAAGCTTCTGCCCCGGGAAGAGAAAGAATCAGGTCTTTGGCTTCTTGCTCCAGACGTTCATTCTGGTAGGTGATGGCGAGCTTTGCCCCGGCAGTGTGCAGCGCCTGCGCGATCGACCAGGCAATACTGCGTTTGTTGGCAACCCCAAAGACAACCGCGTTGTGGCCTTCGAGACTGGTTGACATTGGGGAAGAATACCAGTTGGTTACGGCTCGTTACCACCGTCGAACGACCGCCACGACCGTCCAAGGAGTTCGCCGGTGCTCACGGCATGACCCCGAGTGTTCGCCTCGGGTCAACCCTCGGTCGGGGCAACTTCCCCGACTGCGACCGGAGCCGGCCAGATGGCACTGACAAAAGCCACGGCGTAGACCATGCCAATGATCGAGAAACCAGCCACCAGATTGAGCTGAGCCACGGCCGCCACCAGAAGCGCCAAAGCGATCTGCAAGGCAGTGCCCAGAAAGTAAAACGTATTCTGCACGCGTCCCATGAAATGCGGCGGCACTTGCTGCATGAGGCTCGTATTCATGGCAACACCGCTCAGCCCACGCGCCGATCCCATCACTCCGTAGGCACAGACGGCAAGGGCCAGAGCCGGTGCGAGCGGCGCCACGCTCATGCAGATTGCCAAGAGGCCCATCGACACTGCGATCGAACGGCGGGCGCCAAATCTGGCGATCAGCCAGGGGGCGTAGAATGCGCTCAAAAATGCTCCCATGCCCCAACCTGCGTTGAGCCAGCCGTAGCCAACGGCCCCAGCATGAAACACCCTCTCGCTCAAGGGCGGCGTGACCACGACTCCGGTCATCATGGCGCCCAGGAACAATGCCCAGCAGAAGCCCAGGAGCAACAACTTGCGGTTTGCCTCGAGGAAACGCAGGGCGGCGCGCATCTCCCGCAGGAAGCGCTCGAGCGCAGTCTCCGCCGCCACCAGATCGGAGTGCAGTTCGGCAGGGCGGGGCACGACGTGGCGGCCACTGCGCACCGAGAGGTAGCAGAGGAAGGACACCAGATAAGTGGAGAAGTCGATGAGCAGCACCCCACCCAAGCCAATACGGTTGTAGACAAAGCCTACGATCGACCCGGCGATCAGCCAACCTCCTTGGATTCCGGCCAGTAGAAAAGTGTTCGCGTGCACGAACTCTTCTCCGGGGGTAAGTTCCTGCACCAAAGCCGTGATCGTCGGCCAGAACATCCAAAAGCCGGCGGCCACCAGAGTGTTCATGCCATACAGTTCCCAAACCTTGACCCGACGGGTAAAGCTCAGCAGGGAAACCGTGAGAATGATGAGGGCGCGGACGGCGTCAAGCATCATGACCAGGCGACGTCGATCCTCGCGATCGATAATGACGCCCGTGAAGGGCAGCATCAGCATGGCGGGAAGGGTTTGCAGAACGGCAAAGTTTCCCAGCGCGACTTCCGAGTGTGTGGCCTCGAGAATGTACCAGGCAACGGCGGCGGAGTTCATGCCGCTGCCGAGCATCGAGATCACGTTGGCGCCAAAGACCAGTCGCAGCGCGCGCTTCTGCAGAATGGAACGCATGCCCTAATGTAAACAATCGGGATCCCGTCGCCAATTGATCATCGCGGATACGCGGACGGGCGCGCTCCACCCATCCCTGCTGCTTCAGATAGCAGCACGCCTGTGGACTTCTACCTCAGAAAGCAAAAACACAAGCAGGACCAGTAATTCAGGCTCGATGGGATGGCGGTAACGCGCTCCGGGATAAAAAAAATAATAAATAACCGGGTAGATCGAGACCAGCCAGAAAAACAGCCACGCTCCCGGTTTCTTCTTTCGTAGGGCTCGGCCGAGTCCCCAGAGGGCGAGCACGGAAGAGGCGAGAAACCCCGAGTTGCGGAAGTCGACCGGAGCGGTGCTGTTGGTTGCCTTGACCGTGTTGTCCCAAAAGTAGAACCATCGCTTGAGCGAGATCACCAGAAAGCGCCGGGGACAGTGGCGGATCCAGGCAAAAGCCAAGCGCCGGCAGCGCGCTTCGTAAGCCTGCTCTCCCAGACGGCGATAAGTTTCTAGCTCCAATACATTCAAGTTGGGCTGCAAGTAAGCCATCAGCCTGCCATCGGCGTCAGGACCATTCCCCAAACGAAGCTCATAACCGAAGTCGTTGCGGATAAACACGACTTGGCCGAAGGTGAGGTAGTTGCGGATCAGCCAGGGGGACAGCACCAGAAAGAAAAGGAGGGCCGCCACAACCACTCCGGGGAACGAGGACAGGCCGCGTGTTCGGCGCCGGTGCCAGGCCCAAAGTCCGGAGAAAGGAAGGAAGGATAGGATCGAGGCATTCGATAAACTGGCCACGCCCCAAAGCAGGCCGAAGACGGCCCATCCTTTCAGCCCGGGCCAGTCTTCCAGTTCAAGAGCCACCCAGAAGATCAAGCTCAACAGCAGCGGCGTCAAGCTGGCATCCCATATCCAATGCAGCGACCAGTACATGGCATAAGGAAGGAGGGCCCAAGTCCAGGCAGACCACAGGGCAACCCGCTCGCCCATGGTTCGGCGCGCAATAAAAAAGATAGGGATCGAAGTCAAGGCCGTGCATAGGCTGTTGAAGGCCAGCAGAACCCAGGCGGAAGTGTCGGAGTAAATGCCGAAAATCTTGAACACGCCACCGATGAGATAGGGGTAAAGGGGCGGTTCCCACGCCGTCGGGCCGGTCAGGCCGCCATAGGGATTGGCGAACCCGCGGCCGGAGGCGATCGACTCTCCGATCCGGCCCATCTCCCATCCGTAACCGAAGTGTTCCTCCTCGGTGCGAAAGCGGTAAAAATGGAAAACTCCAATGGCAACCAGGTGCAGAAATACCGTGGCTGCCACCATCGCGAGCAGATGGGCGCGCACCTGGCGCGGGGGCATGGCAAGAGCTCGGGTGGTGAGTGCGGGAGTTTCGCTCAACGGGGTGGCAGGCGACAGAAGGCCACGGCGAAGGGAGAAGTCGCATCGCGCGCGGAGGCGTACCCCAGCTTCCGACGGCTGGCGAAGCGCACCCGGAGCAGAGTCCAGATGGCCATCCAGCCATCGCGATGGCGGAGCTTCTTGCCCTCCTTCCGGTTTCGCGGACGATACGAAATCGGGACCTCCCAGATCTTTTCTCCCAAACGGCACAGCTTCGCCGTCACCTCGGGACAAAACTCAAAACCCGTGCACTCGAGAGGAATCTTCTCCAGTACAGAGCGGCGAAAGGCTTTATAGCAGGTCGCTTCGTCATGAATGCCGGCGCGATAGAGCAGATTGACCATCATGGTCAGAAACTTGGCCCCCCAATAGAAGCGGAGCCCCCGCTCCGGACGATCGGGACGCACTCCGTAGACTACATTGGCGTCGCCTCGCTCGAGCGGCGCAAGCAATGCGTCGTAATCCCGCGGGTCGTACTCGAGATCCGAGTCCTGGATGAGAACGTAGTTGCCTCGCGCATATCGTAGTGCAGTACGGATGGCGGCGCCCTTCCCGCAATTCTTCTCATGGAAAAGGATGGTGAGTCCTTCGGCTAGAGGCAAAGCGAGCAATTTCTCGCGCGTCCCGTCCGTCGAACCGTCATCGACGACCACGATTTCCTTCCGCACCGGAGCCGCCTTGATGGCGGCGAGCAGCAGCTCGAGGTTCAGCACCTCGTTGTAGACGGGCACGATGACCGACAAAACAGCGTTCGACGAGGCGGCCGGGCCCAGCTCTCCCTCCGGCTGGGTTGCTTCGATCTGGCGATCAAAAGGCCTGGATGTTGCGGCAAAGTTCATGATAGGAAAGGGTTCGAGCTGATTTTATCATGCGATTTCAGAAGCCGGCCTGGTCGAGTCGCGGTGCTTGCGGGTTGCCTTCTGGAGGTTGCAGTTGTCCCCTCCGGCGGGCCTGCGGTTGCCTGCGCTTGCAACCGGTTTGATTCGGAGCTAGGATTCGGCCCGGAACTCTGGAGGCGCTTATGCCACGTGCCTATTGGTTCTCCCTGGCAGTTCTCGTCGCTTGCCTGGTTTCTGCGCTTGCCCCTGGCCAAATCGACAGGATTGTGATTGCGGCCGGAACCCCTGAGGATCAGGCATTAACCGCGATTTCAAGTGAGCAGGATGCACAGAAAAAGATAACGATGTACCAGGATTTTCTCGAGAAGTTTTCCTCTAACCCGGCGGCGGTAGCTTACGGGAACTGGCAGCTGTCGCAAGCCTATCAAACCACCGGAGATTTGGCGAAAGCGCTGGCTTACGGCGACAAGGCGCTGGCGGCCTCTCCCCGGAATTTGGATATCCTGGTCTCTCAAACCGGCATTGCGCAGCAACTGAAGGACAACGCCAAGGTCATCGACTATGCGACCAAAGGTGGCGAGATCTACCAGTCCATCGACAAGCAAGAAAAGCCGCAAGGGGTGGACGAGCAGGAATTTCAAAATCGTGTGCAGGAAGAAAAGAACTCGAGCAAGACCTCGTATGAGTTTCTGGAAGCGGCCGCTTACAACGCGATCACCGATGAGACCAATTCCCAAAAGCGTATGGACTACATTGAGCGCTTCACCCCGGACTTTCCGAATTCGCGGTTTCAGGAACCGGTCGCATCCTATGCCATGATGGCCTTAACGGATCTAAAAGACACGCCGCGGCTCATCGCTTACGGTGAGAAGACCCTAGCCACCAATCCCGATAGTTTGCCCACGTTGCTGCTCATGGCCAACGCCTATGTCGACGATCCCCAGCCAGGGAGCGTGAACAAGGCGGTCAGTTACGCGCAAAGGGCGATCGAGGTGGCCAAAGCGGACGCGCCGGACGCGGACAGCAAGCGCAAGATGTCGGCTGGCGTGGCGCACTCGACTCTGGGATACGCGCTTATGAAGCAGAACAAAACAGCAGCCGCCATCGTCGAGCTAAAAGCAGCATCGGCGTTGCTCAAGGGGCAAGATGATCAATCCTATGCCGTCGCCATGTACCGCCTGGGCTTTGCCTACGCCAAGCTGAATAAGGTAACGGAGGCGCGCGAAGTCTTGAGCGAAGTGGTGAAGATGCCGGGTCCGGTGCAGCAGCCGGCGCAGGATTTGTTGGCCAAGGTGAATGCCGCCCGGGCACAGGCAAAATAGTGCCAGCGGTCTAGGTTAGAGAAAAGCGAGCGCGGAGCCGGCAACCCCGGTGGTGAGCCCGCGCGCGATCACCGGTGCGGCCCCAGCAGATCGGCAGAAAGCATGTTGGCCTTGCTGGCCAGCGTATAGGCACGCTCCACATCTCCCTCGGTCTCCGCCTCCTTGGCCTGATCCATATAACTCTTGATCTGTTTCACCGTGTCCTGCTGGCTGGCGCTCAGCTGGCGTGGGGCAATCTGCTTCAAATTGGCGTCGGTCGAGGACAGCAAACGGTTGGTGTTCTCGAGTTTCTGGGACGCCTGTTGATCGCTCATCCCGGGCGAGATGGCAACCTTGGTGTCGCTGGTCCCGCCGTTGCGCACTACCGTCTTCGTCGGCTCGCCCGGGGAAGATTTGTCCGCCGCGGCAGCGGTGTGTTGCTTGGGCTTGTGGGAAACGCCAGAGGCACAGTGGGAAGACTTGACGGAGGCGGAATCGGCAGACTTGGGGCAGGACTTTGAGCCGGAGGCAGCTTCTGAGCCCGCCGGCTTAGCTGGGGGAGCAGCCGAAGTCGTCTGATCCGCTTGCGATGGCACGGCCGACTGAGGCAGACCTGGTTGCCCTGAGGGAGCAGCAAGCAACAGAGCCAGGATTCGAACCGCGAAGGCCAGAGTCATAAGGGCTTGATCCCGACGCAAGTATCGGTCGACCTAGATTGTAGCGCTGGACGGGCCGGTCCGGCACGTCCTTCGCAGCTTTTATTGACCAGAGGACTGGCTATTCCGTAAGCCTAAAGCAGCCAAGAAGATCGCGTGAAGGCCTCCGCCCCCCGTGAGCGCTGCCCGATCCGCTCCCACTCAAAACCGGTGATGAGTTCTTGGCCTTGCTTGCCGCCGGTCGAAGTGGGTCAGGTTGATTCCTGCCGCTTAGCAGTTTCGCTTGACGACGGTGCGGTCCTGTTCGTACCGTGCAGCTTAGGTGCCTCTCAAGATTGGACAGATTGAAGCGATTTTCCGTTACCCGGTGAAATCCATGCGCGGCGAGCCGCTCGCCGCCGCCGCGTTGGGCTGGCACGGCCTCGACGGCGATAGGCGCCTCGCGTTTCGTCGCTTTGACGAGCGCGGCGGGTTCCCTTGGCTTACCGCGAGCAAGCTCCCCGACCTCGTCCTCTTTACTCCGCAGCGGCGTGAAGATGGGAAGGGCGAAGCGCTGCCGACACACGTTCTTACACCCGAGGGAAAGGAGATGCTCGTGTTCGGAGAAGCTCTAGCCGCGGAGGTCAGCCGCCGCTACGGGGCTCCCGTGGAGATGACCCACTTGAAGCACGGTATTTTCGACGACGCGAGCATCTCCGTGATTACCTCCGATACCGTTCGCGAGGTCTGCCGGCTCGCGGGCGTGAGCGCAGACGTCCGGCGGTTTCGCCCGAATATCGTCATCCGATCGACGCGCGGGGTCCCCTTCGAGGAGGATGAATGGTTGGGCGGGGTGCTTACTTTCGGTGAAGCGGACGATGCGCCCGCCGTCACAGCCACGATGCACGACGTTCGCTGCGCGATGGTGAACATCGATCCTGATCGAGGGAGCCTTGCCCCGGAAGTGCTGAAGGCAGCGCTTCGTGCTAACCAGAACAATGCGGGAATCTACGGCGCGGTCACGCGCATCGGGCGATTGGACGTCGGGCAGACCATCGTTTTTCACCCGGCCCGAAATCCCCTGACCTCAAAGTAACCCACGACCCGCCGGTCCCGCCGGTCTCGCGACTGGCAGCACACGAGCCGCGATCTGTATACTGACGGGTTGCCGCGGAGGGCTCCCTGCAATTGCTGCGCGTCATCCCCTCTCTGGTGCTTACCACTGCGCTCATGGGGCAAACATCCCCGAATACCGGCGATGCCAAGTTCCTCGAACTTGCTGAGCAGTTCGTGCACGAATCCCTGGCGTTGTCGCCTGCCACTGCTTCGCAAGCCGGCTATCACCAGCACAAAGATCCCCAGACCGGAAAGATGATCGAACTCGATGCCGAGCTTGACGACGTAGGTCCGAATGGGATGGCCGCACAGCACCGCTTTTATGAGGAGTGGCGCGGGCGGTTTCCGGAGACTTCCCTGGGCGTGGAAGATGCGACTGACCTGCGGTTGATCCGAGACCAGATCGACCTCAATCTGCTCGAACTCGACCGTATCCAGAACTATAAGCACAACCCCACGGTTTACGTCGAACTGCTCGGAAGCGCCCTGTTTCAGCCGCTCACCGACGAATACGCGCCCAAGGACGTGCGCCTGGGACACGTTTTGTCACGCATCTCCGAAATCCCACGCTTCCTGAGCCAAGCCAAGGAACAGTTGGTGGATGCAGATCCTATTTTCATCAAGGTCGCGGTCGAGGAGAACAGCGGCAACCTGGACCTGATCAACACCACCATCGCGAAGGAAATCCAGGCCGGCGAGGAAAAGACGCGCTTTGAGAAGGTTGCGCCGCCGGCGGTGAAGGCCCTCGAAGACTTCTCTGCCTGGCTGGAGAACGATTTGGCGAAGCGTTCGACGACTCGAACCTGGCGGCTGGGCAAGGAACTTTACTTTGAGAAATTCCGCCTGGTGATCGAGACCGCAGTCACGCCGGAGCAGGTTCTCGCCGATGCCGAACAGCAGCTTCACCAGGTCCGTGCGGAGATGCTGAAACTCGCGCTGCCCCTGCACCAGCAACTGTATCCCGATCACGACAATCATGCGGACCTGAGCGGGCGCGATCGCGAAAACAGAATCATCGGCGAGGTACTCGCGAAGATCTCCGATGATCATCCCGCACCCGCCGAGCTGATGGAGGTCGTGAAGCAGGACGTGGCTTCGGTCGCGCAGTTCATCCGCGAGAAGCAGATCGTGCGCCTGGGCACACTGGAGAATTTGAAAGTCATTCCCACCCCGCCCTTCATGCGCGGCATTTATTCGGTGGCCGGGTTCCACGCCGCCCCTCCACTTGATCCCAATGCCGAGGCGCAGTACTGGGTAACTCCGATTCCGCCGGGCATGCCGCCAGCGAAAGTGGAATCGAAGCTCCGCGAGTACAACAACTGGGTGCTCCAGTGGCTGACGATCCATGAGGCTCTGCCGGGTCACTATGTCCAGTTCGAACACGCGAACCAGGTGCAGCCGGTCACGCGGCGGCTGGTGCGCGCCTTGTACGGCAACGGTCCCTACGTCGAAGGGTGGGCCGAATACGGCGCGCAGGTGATGATGAATCAGGGATTCGCCAACAACGATCCGCGCTACCGCATTAGCTATCTGAAGGTGTGGTTGCGGGCTGTCGCCAATGCCATCCTCGATGTCCGCATGCACGCCATGAACCTGACGGACCAGGAAGCGCTTGATCTGATGGAGAAGGAGGCGTTTCAGACGCAGGCGGAGGCGGAAGGCAAACTACAACGGGCCAAGCTGAGTTCAACCCAGCTGCCCACGTACTTCGTAGGAAATCGCGACTGGTGGCGGCTGCGGAAAAAATACGAGGCTGCGAAGGGACCGAATTTCAACCTGACGGAGTTTCACGAGCAGGCGCTCGATCAGGGCCCAATCCCGCTCGAGAACTTAGAGAAGATCTTGCTGCCCGAAGCAGCCGCGGCATCGCGATAACCGGTTCGGAAACGGGAGGGCCCGGGAGACGGAGAAGATGGCCAAATATGTTATTCAGACCAAGCGTGGCGCGCCGCCGCGCGGCGCCTATTCGCAGGGGTGGCGGGCCGGGGATTTCCTCTTCGTGACCGGAACCGGTCCGATCGATCCGACGACCGGAGAACTGGTCGGCGACAACATTGAACAGCAGACGGCGCAGACCATCGATAACATCTCCGCCATTCTCGAGGCAGACGGCGCTTCGCTCCACGATGTGATCAAGGTGAACACCTACCTCAGCGACACCAGTCTGTTTGCGCGCTACAACACCGTGTATGCCCAACGGTTTTCGCGGCCCTATCCCGTGCGCACCACCGTCGGCAGCGATCTTGGCCACACGCCTGGCATGCTCATCGAAATCGATTGCATCGCCTACAGCGTGAAAAAAAAGCGCCCGCAAGCAACGGGCGTGTCAAAGAAGAAGGTAGGCCGCCGCCCTTAGACGGCCAGGGGAGAACAGCTGTGCGGGCGCTGCCGGGGGCCGGAAACGCTTACACTCTCTCCGCGGGCTCGCGGTTGGTAAGAGAAACCTTGGCGTGGAGCATGACTGGTGCCTCGCGCCCGCGGGCCGAAACTTCTTCTACCGACTCGATCTTGCCGTCTTCTACCACGAGCGCACAATCGAAATTGTTGACCGTGGGGCAGATGTGGCGCGGCAGAAGATAAAGCGCTTCCCCAACCTTCGGACCCGCAGCTCCCCGCTCAACTGCCATAGGAAGATGCTCTTCACTAGGCGAAAGGGGCAGCAGTTCCGGATGTCCAACGACGACGCAGGTGGGCACGCCAGCATCGGCTGACACCGCCTTGTGGCCGGCATCGCAGGTGAGGATGCCCTCCTTGGGCCGGCTCACCACCCGGGTCAAGACCAGCACGGCCGGCGCGTAGCCGTAGTGCCGCGGGAGCTGTGCCAGGCTGGTGGCGTCGCCATACAGAATCGTTCCCGGCGAGACACGGTGAATGAACCCTCCCCCACGAAAGCCTTCGTAGGAGAGCGAGCAGGGAAACGTCGGCGTCCCTGCGGTGATAATTTCAGGAATACGCACTCCCAGGCCCTCGATATCGCCGACCAGTTCGAGCAAGCGATCATAGCCGGCATGTGCCGCTCGAGTTCGTTCGGGCTCCGCCAACCCGCCATACTGGCCGTCATAATAGTGCAGACCGCGGAACTCGAGCCCCGCATCTTCCAGCCCGCGTACGATCCGAAGTATTTTGTCCCGCCGGTCCTGTTCAATCCCGGTGCGATTCATGCCCGGGTTGATGTCGAGGAAAATGCCGACCGGGCCGGCCCGCCATTGCTCGACTTGTTCTTCGCTCTCGCTCAAAACGGAAATGCGGATGTCGGGGAACTGATCGGCGATCTCGCGCGCCCGGCGTGCATTGGCACCCATCACCGGATAGGCAAGAAGCACGTCGGCGGCGCCGCTCTGGCAGGCGACCAGCAGTTCAAGCGTGGTCGCGCACTTGAAATTGCGCACCCCGCGCTCGACCAGCGTGCGCATGGCGTAGCCGAGCTTTGCCGTCTTGACGTGCACCCGCCAGCGATCCGCGCCGCCGAGCAGATCGAGAGTCCGTTCTATGTTTCGGCCGAGGATTTCCGGATACACCACAAGCGCCGGGGTCAGCAGGTCTTCGGTGCCCATCACCCGGTACCGTCCATCCCAAGCAAACTCTCTCAGCATGAAGTTCTCGGTTGCCATCACGGCTTCGATGATAGCGCAAAATGCCTAGCCGGGCGGTCGAGAGTACGAACTCTGCATCCGGCGGGATCGAACCCCCGCCATTGCAGGAGCTCGGTTGACCAACCCAATGGCGGAGAGTAGGCTCTCTGAATTCTTTGTGCGA
>JASHSL010000210.1 GCA_030040855.1 Terriglobales bacterium | reverse complement strand
GCTTGAGACGTCTGAGTTTCTCTGTCAAGTGATTTGTTTGAATTTTTTGCTCATCGCTACGATCTTTCCACTCAGTATCCACAAGGATTTCACAAGCTGTTCGCTGTTGTGACGTGGGCGGCCAAGGGAGAACCGCGCCTGGCAAGCGCAGCTAGATATATGCTCTCATCATAGGCAACCCTGTCTTTCCAGCAACGAAATGCTATGCGAATCCATTTGAAAGCCAACGCTCGCACCGCCGCCTGGTGGTCTTGGCCCTTGCTGCGTTGTTGTTGGTAGTAGCTTCGTGCCCACAACGAATAAGTCATGGAGTGACTGGCCCATTCGTGAAAGCTTTGACGGAGAAACTTCGGGCAGGCCCAGCGGAAATGAACCCATTTCTTTTTCCCGCTCGTCTCCGTTACCGGTGCGATCCCCGAGTACGATTGCACTTCCGCTGCGTTGGCATAGCGCTCCCGCTGCGAGCCAAAGGCCGCCAACAAGCGCGGTGCCATCACCGCACCAGCTCCCGGCAGCGACTCAAAGATAAAAAAATCCGGATGCGCAGCCGCCGCCTCCTCGATCTTCTCGTCTAGATCGGCAATCCCCTCCCCCAAGCTGCGGATGAGCTGCACCATCACTTTCACCACCGTACTCTTGGCCTCGATGACCGCTCCATCCCGAATGGCCGGAATCGCCTGGCGAATCGCCTGGATGCGGCCCTCGATGAGCTCCTCATTCCGACAGTGGTGCTCGCGGAAGAACGTCCGTAGCTTCGGCGGCGGAACCTTTTGCAACTCCTCCAGCGTCGGCCAGCGCTCCAGCAGCGTACCCACCAACTCCGAGTCCAAGTGCTCAAACCATTCCGGGAATTGCGGGAAATAGATTTTCAAGTGACTCCGCAAGCGATTGGTTTGTGCGGTCTTCTCATCCACCAGCTTGCGCCGCTCCTCCACCAGGTTTTGCACCCGGCGCGTCGCTTCCGTGTCGGGTGACCAACGGTGCAGCTTGTCGCGATGCTGCAGCAACAGATCCAACAACAGATCGGCGTCGCGGGGATCGTCCTTGCTGCCCGAGGGATAGAGTGCTTTGCGCATATTGGCTGCCATCGTCGACGGCACGGGGAACAGATGCAGGGGCTCGTATTTTGCCAGCATGAATACCAGAGCTCCTCGCGATTGTTCCACCCCCACGGCAATCGGACGATTGCCGAAACGTTGACACAGCTGACCCACCCACATCTCCACCGCTTCCGGAGTGTGCTCCAGTTCTCCGCTTTCCCGCTTCTTCGAGTCCACGGCTTGCAAGCACCACACATGTTTTTGATCCGCCCAATCAATTCCCACGAACGCCGCGAATTGGGGCTCTGGCGTAACCGGTCGATCTTCCGACATTGTGACTTCTCCTCCTACAGCAACAATTACAGAAGCTGGCTTTGCTCCGGCGAATTCCTTACAGTAGAGCCTTGGTAAACCCAGGACCTCATCTGAGCATTCGTTTGTGAAGCAAAGCGCATCCCGCTGCTCGAGACTCTCAAGCCAAACATCGAATGTTGGATGGGGACACTCGTAGCAGCGGGACGCCTCTGCTGGTCGACATTGTAGGCAGCCAGCAGAAAACTTCATCCGCAACCTCCTCCGCAACTATTTGCACAACGCGGCTCTCGGGAAACGCATTTTGTACTTCGATTGTTTTGCCCCTCCCCTCTCCGTGTTCCAGAAACGTGTTCCGGAAGGAGAACGATCAATCCAAACCCGTGCAAAACTTCTACCCGGACTAAAGCGCTGCGCAGGGGAAGGGGGGCATTTTCATTTTGCACCTCGTTGAGCGTACCAGGCCCCCCTTCCCCTGCAACCCTATCCCCCCCAGGGAAAGCGCAGATTTTCACAAGCTCATGAAACCTTGGTGCTGTGGAAAACCTTACCTTCAAACTTCACGTGCCAGAGTCACTATAAGGATGGGGATGTCGGCGTCGGCGTCTTTCCAGAGGGTGAGGAAGTCTTTGTAAGCCGCGAGCGCCCGGACGCGGGCGGCTCAAACCGGCTACCTTGATTCCCTGATGAGCTTATTCAATTTCTTTTCGATGGAATCTATTTTTTCACTTAGGGCGGCGTTCAAGCGTGCTGCTTCTCTCGCCTCGTCCTCCGCTTCGACAATGAGCTTCCCTTTGACGACAGCATTGCCCACAATGATCTTTGGATCATCAGTGTAGATCTTTCCGCCCGGCGAGTCATCGACCACTGCCACGAAATACTTATAGTTCACCGGCCCAGGCGAAGAGTCGACAATCGTCCCCCCGGTGGGCTCATTGGCCTGTGATCCTTGAAATGCGTACACGAGATTTCCATTATCGCCGAAGGGAGTTTGGTTTGGCGGAAAGAGGATCGCCCAACGATGTTGGGGCGTCGCAGTTTTAGCTTGCCATTGGACACTATCACCCAATTTGACGTTAAGGGCGTTGTTAGGCAAAGGCACGTTGTTTGTGGTGTATATGATGGAACCGCTGGGGGTGACTTCCATAGTCACAACATAAGAAAGCCCCGGGACTGGAACAGGGGTGGGTCCTGAACGGCCAGCCAGCGAACTCGCGGTAGCGCCGCCCGGCACGGCGGGCAACCGTCTTCGGCTTACCTTCGAGAGTGCAGATTTTCCCGGCATATAGCTCTCCTTAGATCGTCGGATTTCAGACTTCGTTTAACGCCGATTACAAGCCCTTACTTGAACGAAACGGCTTCCTGTACTAAACGACCGAACTGCGGTTGAAACCTCAAACTTGCTAACTCAGGATTGGCTAAGAGGTGCTCGCGCGGGTAGCCTGCCTGAACGGCCTTCTCCAGCCATCGCAGTGATTCCTGTTCTTCTCTTGCTTCCAGATGAACGAGGCATGCGATGCGAAGAATATCGACATCGTTCGGGCTAGCCTGCAAGGCCGCGCTGAGATAGTTGCGGGCTCCCACGGCGTCTCCGGTGCGCGCATGCCAGAGTGCGAGTGAACTCAGCACGTCCGGATTGCCCGGATTGATCTTCAATTGTCTTTCCGCCAGGAAAATCGCTTGCTTATAGGCCATGGCAGCCTTGTCCGCGTCGCCGGGAATCATCCGATAAGCGTCGGCCAAATTTCCCCAATAATCATAGTTCTGAGACCGCAGCGTAATCGCCCTCTGAGTGTACTGCACATCTTCCTCGAAACGCCCCAGGAAAAAGCTTACGGTGCCGAGGTTGGAATAGAGGTCTGCGTCGGGTGCGATTTGGAGGGCCCGCTCGAAATACTTCTCCGCCATCTCAAATTGACCCTTTTGGAAATAAGCGACACCCACGTTCATATAGCCCCATACGTTGTCAGGGACTAGTTCCGTGACTTTCAGCCATGCATCCGCTGCTTCGCCATAGCGGGAATGCTCGTTCAGAAAGTTTCCTAGTTTGTTGTAGCAGCTCCAACACGCGGGCCGGATGGCAATGGCATGGCGAAACGTCTGTTCAGCCTCCGCCGTGCGCCCGAGCGAATCGTAGGTTTCTGCGAGTCCGATATACGCGTCTAGGTTCTCCGTGTCAAGTTCAAGGACGCGCTGAAAAGCGGCTATAGCCGCCGGGAAAGCACCGGTTCGGCGATTCAGATTCCCGATTGCTAACTGGACCTCCGGTAATCGGCTGTCTAGGTTCTCCGCCGCCTTTACCGCCGCCTTTGCCTGTTCCTCCCATTGAGGATCTTTGGTGGCGCTGTATCTGTACCAATAGGCTTGCGCTAGCGCAGCTTCGGCTTGTGCGTATTT
>JASHSL010000209.1 GCA_030040855.1 Terriglobales bacterium | reverse complement strand
AAGGCAATCCTTGCCATGTCTCCTGAACAACGGCGCGCTTTGTCTCCTGCCTTGAAAGGCAAAAACGAGGAGCTGACGGCCAACATGACCCCCAAGCAACACGAGATCGTCATGGCCATCGCTAACCCGCAGGAGGTCGTTGCGGAGGAGTTGATCCAAAGCAAAATATTGCGGGAAACCTACAGCGAACGCCAGCTGCAGGAGGTAATGACCGATTTCTGGTTAAATCACTTCAACATTTTCATCGGCAAAGGCATGGATCACTATTTCCTGACCGCCTACGAGCGCGACGTGATCCGCCCTCATACCATGGGCAAGTTTGAAGACTTGCTGGTGGCGACGGCCGAGAGTCCGGCGATGCTGTTCTATCTGGACAATTGGTTGAGCGTCGGTCCGAATTCTGAGAAAGCCACCGGCGTTGCGGCGCCCGGCTCCCACCGCGGGAAATGGCCGGCGGCGCGAAAGCCGGGCAAGCGGCTCGGGCTGAATGAAAACTATGGCCGCGAGTTGATGGAACTGCACACTCTGGGTGCAAACGGCGGTTACGCCCAAAAGGATGTGACCGAGGTGGCACGGGTCTTCACTGGCTGGACCATCAAGCCGCCCAGGGAAGGCGGGGAATTCAGCTTTGACGAGCGCATGCATGATCTCGGAGAAAAAATTGTACTCGGCCATCGCATCAAATTCCGGGGCAAGAAGGAGGGACTCGAAGTCCTGCACATCCTGGCCCACCATCCTTCCACTGCGAAATTAATTGCGACGAAGCTTGCCCTCCGCTTTGTCTCGGACAACCCCCCGGCCACTCTGGTCAATCGTATGGCGCAGACATTTTTGAAGAAAGATGGCGACATTCGGGAGGTGCTGAGGACCATGCTCGCCTCGCCCGAGTTCTGGGAAGAAGATGATTACCGTGCCAAGGTGAAAACTCCGCTCGAGTTCGTGGTTTCCTGCCTGCGAGTTACGGAGGCAGACATTACCGATGCCACAGCGCTCAGCCGTCGACTGCAGCGTATGGGGATGCCCCTCTACGGGATGCAGCCGCCAACCGGGTATCCCATGAAGGCCGAGGCTTGGGTAAATTCGTCGGCGCTACTCGAGCGTATGAACTTTGCGCTCGCACTGAGCACAGGACGGTTGAAAGGTGTGCAGGTGGATTCGGAGCGCCTGCTTGATCGGCAGTCGACTTCCCCGGTCGTCGTTCGAGCCGATTCCCAGCAAGCATTGGAAGTTCTCGAGGCCAGCCTGCTCGCAGGTGAGGTCTCGCAGCAAACCCACCAGACGATTGCTGCCCGGCTGGATGATCCGCAAATCAGCCAGCGCAAGCTCGACGATCCCGCGCGGGCCCCTAATGTGGAGCTGATCGCCGGTCTGTTGCTCGGATCGCCCGAGTTTCAGAGAAGGTAAGTTCTCGCTCTGGACGTGGGGTTGTTGGCAAGGGCACGGAATCGACAAAGGAGCGAAAAGCTTTGCGATCGAGAAGGTTGGTCAATAGCTGAAGCAAGCAAATGATCGCGCAGTTTCTGGGAGCCCACTTTTATGTCCATCACGCGACGCATATTTGTTAAGAACGGGGCCCTCGCCATCGTTGGCACCGCCGCCCTGCCCGCATTTCTAACCCGTACTGTCGACGGTGCGGTCGCATCAGAGGCGGAGGACAAACGCCTGGTCGTCATTTTCCAGCGGGGCGCCGCAGACGGTCTGAACATCGTCGTGCCCCATGGAGAATCGGCCTATTACGCAGTGCGGCCCTCCATCAATATTCCCCGTGGTGCGGTCATTGATCTCGATGGCTTCTTTGGGTTTCATCCCTCGCTGGCCGGGTTTGAGTCCCTGTGGAAGCAAAAGCATCTCGCAGTCGTACACGCCGCCGGTTCGCCCGATCCCACCCGTTCCCATTTTGATGCACAGGACTTCATGGAATCGGGTACGCCCGGGATTAAGGCGACCGAGGATGGTTGGCTAAACCGGTGCTTGCGTTCTCGCCCGGACAGCTCGGCATTTCGCGCCGTGTCTCTTGGACCTTCTCTGCCGCGCATCCTCTCCGGCGCAGAACCTGCCGTGGCCATCAGCAACATCAATGATTTTGGGGTCGGCGGAAAGAATTCCATCGCCAACACCTTCGAAGCCATGTACGAACAATCGGTGGACTCGGTCTTGCACGGGACCGGACAGGAGACGTTTGAAGCAGTCAAGATGCTGAAGTCAGCCGATCCCTCCAAGTATGTGCCTCTTCCGGGGGCGAATTATCCTCGAGGCCACTTTGGCGATAGCTTGAAACAGTTGGCTCAGCTCATCAAGGCGAATTTGGGAGTCCAGGTGGCTTTCGCCGATATCGGAGGGTGGGATCATCATGTCAATGAGGGTAATACCCAGGGCCAACTGGCGAATATTCTGCGGGAGTTTTCCGAGTCACTCGGGGCTTTCTGGATCGACCTGGGTGATCTAGCCGAAGACACGATCGTGGTCACCATGTCGGAGTTCGGGCGCACGGTGCGGGAGAATGGCAACCGCGGCACTGATCACGGTCACGCCAACGTGATGTTCGTGATGGGTGGTCCGGTCAGGGGCGGTAAGGTGTATGGGCGCTGGCCGGGGTTGGACCCAACCCAATTATACGAAGGCCGCGACCTGGCGCTGACCACGGACTTTCGTCGTGTTCTCGGAGAAGCTGTCGAACAGCATTTAGGAAACAAGAACTTAAATGAGATATTTCCAGGGTTCGATAATCAGACGGGAAAGTTCTTGCATTATTTGGGCTAAGTCTCGCTTCCCCCTTTGAGACTGGGTCCTCTGCGGCCAGTTCCGGAACCCCTGTCAAGCAAGCTGGCGCCGGGAACGTCCTTGACGGCACTACTGCTCAATCATGACGTCCCCGTTCTCAATCTTCAGCGGATAGACCGCAATTCTCACAACGGGATTGTGAACGGCTTCTCCGCTGTTCACGTCCCACTGCCAGCCGTGCCAGGGGCAGACCAATTTGTTCCCTTCAATGACGCCTTGTCCCAGGGGTCCGCCGCGGTGCAGGCACACGTTGTCCATGGCAGAAATGGTTCCGTTGACATTCGCCACACAGATCACCTTATCGCCGCAGGGGAATTCCTTCGCCTGTCCGGGGGCGGGGAGTTCCGATTCCGTGGTAAGTTTGACGAAAGCAGACATTCGCGATTGAGCGCTACGGCAAAGCTGAAGGGCTCAAACCAGCCCTCGAGTCAACAGCTACGAACTATTTCGGCTGCAGGGTTTGCGCAATCATGACCTGGCGCTTGAAATTCTCCACCATGCTAGCATCCAGACGGACTTCGGTGGGTCTCTTGGCAAGCGTCATCTGATCGATTTTGTCCTGTAACTTCAAAAGTGCGTAGAACAGGTTCTCCGGACGCGGCGGGCATCCGATTACGTAGACATCGGTGGGCACGATCTTGTCGACGCCCTGCAGGACGGCATAGGTGTTGAACGGGCCACCGACCGACGAGCACGCGCCCATCGAGATCACCCATTTGGGATCGGGCATCTGATCATAAATGCGCTTCACGACGGGCGCCATCTTTAAGGTCACCGTTCCAGCCACGATCATGAGATCACTCTGCCTCGGGCTGGGACGAAAAACTTCCGAGCCGAAGCGAGCGATGTCGAAGCGCGCCGTCGAGGACGCAATCATTTCGATGGCACAGCAGGCCAGGCCGAACGTCATTGGCCATAGCGCCGATTTCCGTGCCCAGTTGAAGATGTAGTCTACCGTGGTAATCAGAAAGTTCTTCTCGAATCGGTTTTGCAGCCAGCCCATGCGATGTCCTCAGAAGCCCAAGTCCGTCAAGCGGTTACCAACTCTCCAGTGTAGGGAGCTGCCGAATGACTGTCAATTGTGCCAGGGGTTGAGGGGTTGAGAATACGGCGGGATGGAGTTGCACCCCCCCCCGGCAAGGTCGAGCGCAATCGCGTAAATTTGACAATGGCTGAACTATGCGTGATGCAGTTTTTGGCGCAGTACTTCCACGATTAGACCGACCAGCGCATACGTAGCGGCATTCGCAACAAGAACCCAGTAGATACTAACGGGGAAATGGACCCCGGCTATGGCAATGGGACAGGTTGTACGGACCAGCGTGTTCACAATTGGTGGTATCGGGTTGTCTTTGCTTGCCATTGCGAAATAAAGTACCCAGCCACCTGCAACCAGAAAGCCGACTCCCGCCCATACCGCAATTCGGCACTTCATGCTGTCGCTTCTGTTCACTAATTGGTAGTGCTCTCCTGAAGGAGACTTCGAATCTTCGCCTCAAATCTCTCTTTGTCCACAACCCCAGCGTGAGACTCGGCAATGTTGCCGTTGCGACCAATCAGCAAAGTAAGAGGCATGTTTACAAGCTCAAACTGTTGTCCCAAGTCGTCATTGCCAATCACGACCGGATAATTCAGCTTGTGCTCTGCAAGAAATGGCTTCACCGATTTCCAACCATCCGCATCCATCGAGACTCCGATAGCTGACAGTCCGGCATCGCGATATTTGTTTTGGAACTCAACGTACCAAGGAATTTCAATTTTGCAACCACACCAAGTTGCCCAAAAGTCGAGCAGGACCACTTTCCCCTTGTAGGCGGACAATCTGACAGGTGTGCCGCTGGGGTCCACAAGAGAGAAGTCGGGAGCGGGTCTGCCAATAGAGGCTGGAGAGGACTTGTGGCTGCAGGCGGGCAAGAGCAGACACGGTGCTACAAACACACACGGGGTAAATGCGCGATATCGCATTGCGAACCCCCAAGAGATTATTCAACTGTAGTTGACCTGAGCGCGGGTTACAAGCCTTCCGCTCCTCATGTCCCCCGATGATAGCCGTCTACGTTACGGTGTCCCGTCATAGATGCAACATCCCGATAACATTCAAAATCCCCATCCCCCACGAACCGAGGGCGCAACCCTCTCCGTTCTTCATCATGTCATTCGTATGTCAGAAAAGCGTAATTACTTCGCTAGTTTCGAGTGGTTTCTCAGCGCAATGGAGGATCGCGGCTTCAACGCATGGCGGCCTCTCTGCTTGCGAGTACGATCCTGCGCACTTTGGTGCTCATGATGTTTGTCGTCGGATTCACGATGTCGGGGTTCTTGAACCACTGCCAGTTGGCCTCTGCCAGCTTGGAATCGCTGGGAATAGTGCCGCCCGGATTCGGGGTAATACCTGCGGTTGTTTCGCTGCTGGGCGCTGGAATCACCGAAGTCGGCACCAAGAAATTCCGCCGTCTGGCTCGAAGTAGCTTGCAGGCGTTAGCGAGCGTAAGGGTTTTCAATATGCCTGACCGGAAACAGATGGTCCCCAAGCACCTTCTGGGCTAGGCAGTTCAATAAGCTGCCGCTCACGACGATTTCTTTCCGCCAGGTTGTCCTAGCCCAATGTCATGTTGGTCGGAGACGTGCGCAAATGCCACCCATCCCTTCAGCTGTCCCCACGGTAGCCTCTTGCAGGCAACGTGGAATATCGCCAGAAATTCTAGTTTGGGTGGTTCTTGCCTTCCCTTAACAAACCTGCAAGGTAGACGAACTCTTTTGCTCCTGTTAGCATGCGTTCTTGCACAGCCTTCAGGGAAAGGAGTGCCATGTCCCATCACCTCGATTCGCCCATCGCGCGACAAGATATTCGCCTCGACATAACGGACCTCTACGTGTTCCGCGGGCAAACGGGTACGGTGTTCGTCATCAACGTTTGCCATTCGATCTTCGGTGCGATTCCCGTGCCTGGTTACCACCCAGAAGGAATGTACGAGTTCAAAGTCGACAGCAACGGGGATGCCATCGAAGACATCACGTATCGGCTCACATTTGATGAGCGTGACAAGAATGGGAAGCAAAGGTACGTCGTCCAGTGTGTGAAGGGCCCGGAGGCCATCGATCCGCATTCGCCCGGCATGGTGGTCGCCGAGGGAACAACGGGTGAAACCATAACCACGGCGATCGGTCTGCGCGTGTGGGCGGACAAAGCCGGAGACCCATTCTGGATTGAGCCAGATGTGCTGCACGCCGTGGGCCACGCTTTGCAGGACGGCACGACGGCCAATTTATCCGCTTGGGATCCTACCCGCGCGAAGAACTTGTTCGCTGGTCACACAGTGTATTCGATCGTGTTGGAGGTGCCCGATCAGGAGTTACTCGCCGCTACCGGTGGCAACCGCCGAGTTGGAATTTGGGCATTGTCGAGGCTTGCTACGGATGCTGGCGGGTGGCGCTCGATCAACCGGGTAGGCCTACCGATGATCCATCCACTCTTCACTCAGTACAATGAAGACCTGGGCAATCGCCTGAATGCTGGACGCCCCTATGATGACTTTTCGACGCATGGACAGACTGTCATGAATGCCATTGCCGGGGTC